>JAGDMJ010000050.1 GCA_017860555.1 Bacteroidota bacterium | reverse complement strand
CGTGATTGGATATGCGCCGTTCCTGAGCGGGCTCGCAAAATCGTTGACACGGAAAGAACGGCTCGATTTTCTGGTTGCGGACGGGCAGAGCGGCATCTTTGACATCATGTTGCTCGATGCAGCTGTGGAAGGGCAGGTGCCGAAGGAGGCAAACCTGCTGAGGACGGACGAGAACACCTTTGGCATGTTTGCGGGAGAGCTTCTGGGAGGCGCCGCAGTTCTGCTGCCTTTTGACCCGGTCGATCTGATGACCGACACGCGGGTCGCGAACAAGCGTTTCTACTCAAACCGCGACCGCCTTCCCTCCGAACGAGTGTCCCTTGTTGGCAAAGGGGAGCTGCGCCACCTACTGCATCGCAGTTTCGAATACCTTCACCATGCCCGGAAGATGCCGTACATTCACCTCTGGTACTTTCCGGGAGGGAAGAAAAGCCTCTTTGCCTTCCGCATTGACACGGATCGGGGGGAGCGCTGGGAAATTGACGAGCTCTACGACGCCGCAAAGGAGGCAGGCGTCGGTTTTTCCTGGTTCCTGGATGTTCGGGCACATGAAAGCTGGTTGGATAGGTTTCTCTACATGGCTGGCCAGGAGATCGGTATCCACTGCTATGAGCACCAGGTATTCCCGACATACGAAGCAAACCTCAAGAATATCACCAGAGCACGGCGGGCTCTGGAGGGAGCAGGACTGGCCGCAGCGGGATTCGCGGCGCCGTTCGGCATTTGGAATGCCGGCCTTGCCGGCGCCATCGATGAGGCAGGGTTCGCCTATTCGTCGGAATTCTCTTTTGTGTATGATTCTCTCCCCGTCTATCCGGAATCACTGGGAATTGTCTATCACACACTCCAGGTACCGATCCACCCGATCTCGATTGGCAGCCTCAGACGCGTGGGATACACCGAGAAACAGATGCAGGAATACTATGCCGCAGAGATGGACAGGAAGCTCGCGCGAGGTGAGCCTCTGTTCTTTTATGGCCACCCCACACACCACGGTTGGGAAACAATTCGATTCCTGCTCCGCCGTGCCCGGGAGAAAGGAATCGAATCGGCGACCTTCGGGGAATTTGCCCGGTGGTGGAAGCGACGATCACTCTCGAAGTGCGTGGTCGACACCGGAAACGCCTCGGCCACGGTGAACGTGCACGGAAGTGCCGGTGCCGACGACCTCTGGTTGCGCGTCTCACGCGCTCCCGGGCTCGAGGCGGTGATTCCCGTCGCGCATGCAATCGACCTTGAGCGGGTTCCCTGGGCACCCATGACCCTCTCCGCGCTCCCCCCGGACATCAGGAAGGTCCGCGAATTTGATCCGCGCGCGCTTGTTGGGGACATCTATTCGGAAATGATGAGGAAATTCAAATGACGGTCTATCTTGCCGGATATCAGGCTTCTCCCCTTATGCGCGGTGGAGCCACGATCCAACTCCTCAACACTTCCAAATACCTCGGCGACTTCGGCATCGAAGCCCGATTGTTTGATTCATGGACTCCGTTCCGCCCGGAATCATGTGACTTGTTCCATCTCTTTGCGTCGGATATCGGCATGTACCATCTGGGCAGGGAGGTCCACCTACTCCGCATCCCCATTGCCCTCTCACCTATTACCTACAGCCTGCACTCGCACAGGTTCATCAGAAGGGCATTGGCGGCAAGCCGGTTGCTGCAACGTGCCGGCTACGGGGTGTGGACCGACTATGCGATCACAGCGGATCTGTGCGACTGGTCCCGACTGATCCTCCCCAACACGAGTGACGAGGCCGCCCTCATGACGGGTGGATACGGCGCTCCCGCCGGCAAGGTGACAGTGATTCCCAACGGGGTGGACGAGCGCTTCGTGGATGCCGATCCGGCGCTCTTCAGGAAGACCTATGGCATTGACCGATTTATTCTCAACGTTGGCCATACGGGGCATGTGAGGAAGAACGTCCTTGCCTTGATACGAGCCCTTGACCACATCGACCATCCCGCAGTGATCATTGGCAGAATTGTCCGGACCCCGTATGGTGAGGAGTGCCTGCGCGAGGCGGAAAAGAACAAGAACATTCTCGTGATCGACTCCCTCGATCATGACTCGGAGATGCTCGCATCCGCGTACGCCGCGTGCGAGGTGTTTGCCTTGCCGTCGCTGTTCGAGACGCCAGGCATCGCCGCGCTGGAAGCCGGGTTGGCCGGGGCGAAGGTCGTGATAACGCCGCACGGCGGCACGAAAGAATATTTCGGGTCAATGGCGGAATATGTCGACCCTCTTTCGGTTGAATCCATCCGCGACGGAATCGTGCGGGCGCTGGAGAAGAAGCAGGACGACTGCCTGCGCGCGCATATCCGGAAGGAATTCCTCTGGCCCCGCGTGGCCGAGAAAACGGCGGCGGCCTACCGCACCATCATCAACCGGTAACAGATGCAGCACAAAGAGCTCTGGCAGAGGTCCGGCCTGACACAGATATCTCTCGACACATTCGGGGGGCTTGCGGCGGGGCTCGTTGAGGTCTGGGGGAGAATTGTGGCGCGGTCTGGAGTGTTGTCGGCGATGGTGGTGGCTGCCGGATCGCTCCTTGTTCGTTCTCCCGTTGGGAAGATCTCGGCAGCACGGTCCACCGGGTCGTTCCCTCTTGCCTACTGTCTGGTTGCACAAAAGCGATGACCGGCAAAACTCCCTCACCTCCCTCCAAGCCGCAAGTTATCCGTCCGTCGTCGGTCCGTTCCGGCACGCTTGGGAGGGTCCGCCGTTCTCTTGAGTACCGGCCGGCAATGGCTGTCTATGCCGTTCTCCTGGTGCAGTCTCTCATGGCAAGCGGCACGCACATTGTCGCAAAGATTATCGTGCGTGAGGTAGACGCCTTCACGCTTACGTTGGTCCGGTCGGTGATCGCGGCCGTCGCAATGGGTTTGATCTTGCTCATACGCGGAGGGCCGATCCGCCTGTTGCGAGAGGAACGGAAGATGGTGTTGTTGCTCTCCTTCCTGGCGATCCCCGTCAATCAATTCCTTTTCCTCTTCGGGATGCGCTTCACGACAGCATCCAATGCCGCCCTGTTGTACTCCACAACACCCATCCTGGTGCTGGTTTTCTCCCGTCTGTTTCTGGGAGAGCGGTTGACGGGCGTGAAGGTTGTGGGGGTCGTCCTGGGATTTGTGGGGGTCATCACGGTGGTCTTCGAAAGAGGCGTGAGCGCCAGCATGGAGTATCTGCTGGGGAACATCCTGATCGGTTTTGCCGTGATGGCCTGGGGACTCTACACGGTGTTTGGCAGGAGGTTGATCATCCGGTATGGCGCGGTGGAGGCAAGCTCTCTGACCCTGATCATTGGCACCGTGATGTTCATTCCGATGGGCATCGTCCCGGCGCTTCGCTTTCCTTTCGAAACGCTGTCTCCGACCTCCTGGATGGCGATCCTCTATCTTGCCCTCATCACGTCTGTCCTTTCGTATTTTCTCTGGTACTTCGCTCTCGGCAGGGCGGAGGCCGGCAAAGTGGCACTCTTTGCGAACCTCCAGCCGATCCTAACCACGATCCTCGCGGTCTTGCTGCTGGGGCAGGAGGTGACCGTGGCGTTTGTTATTGGCGGGATCATCGCGCTTGCAGGGGTAGTCATAGCGCAATTCGGATAGTACGACCCTGTCCTCTGACGAACGACACGGCTTTGCCAAGAAGGATAGTCGTCCTGACATGCTCTTCGTCAGGACCCATGCCTGGCCAGGCATAGGTCCCGAATAAAAGAATTTCGGGACGACCCGGTGTCAAATCGATAGAGTCGCGCGGCCCCCGCTCTCTTGTGCTTTGCCCCACGCCTTCGTATTTTGGTTTCATCACATCTCAGGCACGACGACCATGAAACCCGGACGTTCGACCCCACTCTTCCTCGCTCTCTTCCTGCTCGGGGTGTCCGACTGTACGCCGCAGGATCAGATACCCGACCGGCAACCGGCCGTCGCGGGACAGTTCTATCCGGGCGACAGAGCGGAACTGGACCAGATGTTGAAATCTCTCTTTGCCAAGGCAGCACCGCGCGAAAAAGGGAGGGATGTCCTCGCTGTTGTTGCTCCCCATGCCGGATATGTCTTTTCCGGTGGCGTGGCCGCATCCGGCTTCAACCAGATCGATCCGACCAGAGAGTACGAAAACGTATTCATCCTCGGCCCGAGCCACTATGTGGGGTTCGAAGGCGCGTCGGTCTATCCCGGCGGCAGTTTTGTTACACCGCTTGGTCCGGTGAAAGTCAATGTTCGGACTGCAAAGGAACTACTGAGGCATACTGAGATTTTCACCTCCCGGACAGATGCCCACGCCCGGGAGCATAGCCTGGAAGTGGAAATCCCGTTTCTGCAACATGTCATGAAGAGGGACTTCACGATCGTACCCATTGTTTTCGGATCCGATTCTCGGGAGGTGTGTGCTCGCATTGCCGATGTTCTCCGTCCCTACCTGAACTCCAGGAACCTCTTTGTCGTCAGCACGGATTTCTCTCATTATCCTTCCTACGACGATGCAAAGAGGGTCGATCATTTGACGGCCACTGCCATTTGGTCGAATTCTCCCGAGACCCTCATACGAACGCTTGACCGGAATGCTACGGGTGGGACGCCGAACCTGGCTACGAGCATGTGCGGCGCATCCTGTGTGCTGACCTTGCTGGAAATGACGCGGGAGAATGCCCGCATCAGGCTGGATTCTGTTGGATACAAGAATTCTGGCGACAGCGAGATCGGAGGGAAGGAACGGGTGGTTGGATACTGGGCCATGACCGTCTCAACAACGGATGCGATGGGATCGATCTCGAGACCGATGGGGGGCAGGCCCGTTCCGCTGACGGTCGGCGTGGCGCAACACGAAGAGTTTGCGCTGACCGTGAGGGAGAAACAGGAGTTGTTGAGGATCGCCCGTGCCGCGGTCATCGGGCATGTACGGAACGGTACAATTCCGACAGTTGACGCTGCCACCATGCCTGCCGCTTTGAAAGCGTTATGCGGAGCATTCGTGACACTGGAGGAGCATCAACAGCTTCGAGGATGCATCGGTCGGTTTGGGGCCGAGCAGCCGCTTTTCAAGGTGGTGCAGGAGATGGCAGCAGCTGCTGCAACAGAAGATTATCGATTCAGCCCCGTTCAACCTTCGGAGCTCGAGAAGCTTTCCATTGAGATCTCGGTGCTTACGCCGATGAGAAAGATCTCTTCTGTCGAAGAGATCGAACCTGGGAAGCACGGGATCTACATTCGAAAGGGGAACCGCTCCGGCACGTTCCTTCCGCAGGTAGCCACCGAGACCGGATGGAGCAAGGAAGAATTCCTGGGGCATTGCGCTCAGGACAAGGCAGGCATTGGGTGGGATGGATGGAAGGACGCCGAGATCTACGTGTATGAAGCCCTCGTCTTCAGCGAGCATGAATTCTCCGCGAACTAGGCGGACGTCCCCGAAAGGCCGCCCACTCGCAAACAGGCATTCACCGCCACTTGAGCGACCGCTTGCGCTTTCTGTGCTGGCGCTTGGCTGGACCACTATCGTCACACAAACTGTTCTCCTGCGTTCCTTCCTTTCGGTCTTCTACGGCAATGAACTTGTCATCGGCGTTGTGCTTGCAAGCTGGCTGGTTCTCACCGGCGCCGGTGCCGCGCTGGGCAAGTACGCAGGGGCGGTCTCTCACCGTCTGCTGATCTTGCTTCAGGTGGCGCTCGCGCTCCTGCCGATTGTGACGGTCATGGCCCTGTCGTTCCTGAAAAGCCTGGTCTTTCCTCCCGGAACGATGATTGGACTGTGGGAAAGCATGTACGGTTCGCTCCTGTTGCTGGCCCCCTTTTGCCTGATTTCAGGTTTTCTCTTCCCGATCTATGCGGCCGCGCTCGCCGGGGATGCCGGGCCGGGTCGGATCTCGAGAGTGTACGGAGTCGAAGCTGCCGGGAGCGTGATCGGCGGAATACTCTTTACGCTGGTGGCGGTGCGGTTTCTCTCGACTATGCAGATTCTTTCGATCCTCGGAGTGATTAATCTGGCCGTCGCCGGCCTGCTCGCATGGAACAGCAATCACAGGTCGCTCTCTCTTCTCCCTGACGCGCTCGCACTCGTCCTGGTCTTTCTTCCCGGCGCAGTCGATCTGGATGCCCTGTTCAGGCAATGGTTGTTCGCCGGGCAGGAGCTGGTGGAGTACAAAGACACCCCGTACGGCAGTATCACCGTCACCCGAAAGGGGGAGCAGCTGAACTTCTTTGAGAACAGCGGCCTGCTGTTCTCCACGGGGGATGCCGCGTCGAATGAAGAGGCGGTCCACTTCGCCATGGTGCAGAGACCGGAGGCGGGACGCGTGCTGCTGATCTCCGGAGGGCTCTCGGGGATGATCGAAGAGATCCTGAAGTATCCTGCCGTGCAGGTGGATTATGTGGAAATGAATCCCTGGTTAATCGAGATGGGGAGGAGGCACGTATCCGCCGGCGGAGACCCGAGAGTGCAGGTCTTCGCTGCGGACGCACGGCAGTATGTGCGGAGAGCGGGGCGGCAATACGACGTTGTGCTCATCAATGTGCCTGACCCCGGCACGGCGCAGATCAACCGGTACTATACGCAGGAGTTCTTTGATGAATTGAAATCCGCCCTCAGCGACAACGCGGTGGTGTCGCTGAGCGTGCTCCCCACGACCGAGTATCTCGGACACGAAGGGCGGCAGGTGTCATCCATTATCCATGCGACGCTCGCGTCGGGCTTCGCGAACGTCCTGGTTCTCCCCGGCATGAGGAACCACTTCCTTGCGTCCGATGGACCACTGCGTGGCGACATAGCGCGCATGGTAGATTCACTCGGGCTGAAGACGACCTACGTGAACCCGTTCTACGTGGATGACCGGTCGACACAGGAGAGGAGCCGGCGGATCACCGTGGGGCTGGACAGGGATGCGGCGATCAACCACGATTTTACTCCCGTGGCATACTACCGGCAGGTGCAGTACTGGCTGAGCTACTTTTCGTTCCAGCCCTGGATCCCGGCCGCCGTTTGCCTTCTGTTGCTCGGGATCCTGGCAACAAAGATGAAAGTGGTGAGCTACTGTATGTTCATCGGCGGCGCTGCGGGCTCATCGCTCGAGGTCGTGCTGCTGCTCGCCTTCCAGATCATGTTCGGATCGCTCTACCTGGCCACCGGCATGATCATCACGGCCTTCATGGCCGGGCTCGCGGCGGGTTCTTTCGTCCGGTGGAGACTGCTGTCAGGCAAGCCGGAGATGATGTTTGCGTGGGTCCAGGCGGGGGTTGGGGTGTACGCCTTGCTTCTGCCCGTCATCCTGAGCATATTGAAGCGCAGTGCTCCCGGAGACATTCTCACCTATTCCATCTTTCTCGTTCTTACGGCGGGTATTGGCGGTTTGATCGGCATGGAATTCTTCCTTGCTACCCGGCTTCTGGCAGAGACCCCATCCGCGGTCGCCGGAAACCTCTACAGCACAGACCTGCTCGGATCCGCTGTAGGCGCATTGGCGGTGTCGGCGTTCCTCCTGCCGCTGCTGGGCATCACATGGGTCTGCGTGATTGTTGGATGCATGAGCATGGGCGGGGCTGCGCTGATGCTCTTCCTCGCGCTGTCGTCCCGAAATGTGTCTATTCGGGACCTATCCAGAGCAAGTGATGGGTCCTGAACAGAAGTACTTCAGGACGACAAAGTGGGTTGCCTCCGGGCGGCTTCGGGGGGCTAGGATTGTCGAGGGAATGGCAGGGGTCTAGGTTGATGGGCACCATTGTGGTAGATTCGAAAGCAGGTCAAGTAAAAATAGCGCTTCAATCGATTTGGAGAGCGTATGTGTGACGCAATTGAATATCATCCCGTCTCCAAAAGAGATTTTCTCAAGCTCTGTTTATTGGGAATCGGCGGTTGCATGATGGGCGCAGGGAGATTATCGGCCCTGGCCTCGACCACGGCTTTGCCTTCTCTGGCCACATCGGGTAGCGATCTCTGGAAGTGGAGCAAAGAGGCCTCGTACTGGGAGAAGAGTGGGACTGGACTTCGATGCACGAAGTGCCCCAACGAGTGTGTGCTTGGTACGGGAGACACAGGACTCTGCCGAAACAGGGTGAACCACGAGGGGAAGATGTACACGATTGCGTACGGCAACCCGTGTGCCGTTCATGTCGATCCGATCGAGAAGAAGCCGTTCTTTCATTTTCTGCCTTCCACGCGGGCCTTCTCGATTGCTGCCGCCGGTTGCAATTTTAGGTGCCTGAACTGTCAGAACTGGGAGATCTCCCAGGTAAGCCCGCATGAAACGGTGAACGATGACCTGATGCCTGCCGACGTGGTCGAAGAGTGCGTGCGAACCCGCAGCGAATCGATTGCGTATACGTACTCGGAGCCGACGACGTTTTTTGAATACGCCTACGATACGGCGAAGCTGGCAAGGACCCGGGGGATCAGGAACGTCTGGAAGTCGAACGGGTATATCCAGGAAGCGCCCCTGAGGGATCTCTGCAAGGTCATCGACGCGGCGAACATCGATCTGAAGAGTTTTGACGAGAGCACATACAACCGATTGAGCGGCGGGTCACTGGCCCCGGTGCTGAGGACGCTGAAGATCATGAAGGAGCAAGGGGTCTGGCTTGAGATAACCTGTCTGCTCATTCCCGGGTGGACGGATGATCCTGACACGATCAAGCGGATGTGCGAGTGGCTGGTTGCGAATGGTCTGGCCGATTGTCCGGTTCATTTCACCCGTTTCATGCCGTTGTATAAGCTCACGCAACTTCCGTTGACGTCCGTCGCGACACTTGAGAACGCCCGGGCGGCAGCTTTGAAGGCGGGCGTTCGTTATCCGTACATCGGCAATCTCCCGGGTCATGAAGCGGAGCACACATACTGTCACACGTGCGGGAAGATGATCATAGAGCGGAGGGGGTTTGCGATACTGGAGAACCATATCCAGGGCGGAACGTGTGCGTTCTGCAAGGCCAGGGTTCCGGGTGTATGGAGGGCATGAGCATTCAGATATCTGAGTTCAGATTTATGAATTCTGGTTTCAAAGCGTCGCCTGGCTTCAGCCAGGCTCTTCAAATCTGATGGCGGAACCCAAAAGCCAGGGCCTGCGTTGCTATGTCTAACAACCGGATTTTTCTCTTGACATTAACTTCCGGGAGTGTTAACTTCATGTAAACGTTTACATGGGCGCTTTTTTTATGACTTCAAATGTAAACGTTTACATTTCGTGGCTGAATCTCTCACCCCCCTCCCCCACCTGGCGCAGATGAGTACTATAAAAGAAGTCGCAAAAAGAGCCGGCGTGTCAACAGCAACTGTCTCCAGGGTGTTCAACAATACGGGAGCCGTGGACGATGACACCAGAGATCGCGTGAAACTCGTTGCGACGGAACTTCGTTATATCCCGAGCGCGTTGGGGAGAAGCCTGAGCACGCGAAGAACCGACTCCATCGGCCTTTTGCTCCCCGACCTCTTCGGCGAGTTTTTCTCCGAGGTCATCCGCGGAAGCGACCAGACCGCCCAGCAACACAAGTATCATCTTCTCGTGTCCAGTTCACACAATAACCGGGAGGAGATCGCCGCGGCGCTCAAGATGATGCGCGGCCGAGTTGATGGTCTCGTTGTCATGTCTCCCCACATCGACGCGCAAACCCTCAACGCCAACCTCCCGCACAATCATCCTGTCGTCTTGCTCAACTGTCATGTCGAAGGAAACACCTTTGACTCTTTGAATATCGACAACGTCCGTGGCGCCCGGCAGATGGTCGATCACCTGATATCTCATGGACACCGGCGGGTCGCGATCATCAAGGGGACCGAGCATAACATCGATGCCGAGGAACGACTCGCCGGCTATTCCGAGGCCATGATAAAGGGAGGAGGGGAAAATGACGGTGCGCTCCAGTTCCCGGGCGATTTTTCCGAGGCGTCCGGGTACGACGCGGTGAAGATGATCATGGAGCTCACTCCCCGTCCGACGGCGATCTTTGCGTCCAATGACTCCATGGCGATCGGGGCACTGAGTGCTCTGCGCGACAGCGGCATACAGGTCCCGCAGGACATGGCACTCGCGGGGTTCGACGATGTCCCCATTGCAGCATATCTCACGCCATCGCTGACCTCGGTGCGTGTGGGGATTCACAGACTGGGTACCCTGGCAATTGAGCGGGTGCTTGTTGCCCTCGAGAAGAAAGACACCTATGTCAAGCAACAACAGGTCCTCCCAACGACACTCAGCATCCGCGAGTCGTGCGGGTGTAGCTTCACACGGGAAGAGTAGGTGAAGTATCACTATCAGGATCATGAAACGGCATTCGCACTTGTTCTCTCGTTCGAAACCGTTCATCCATACTCAATCTTACTACAGGAGGTTCCCATGAATAAACACAGACTGCTCTTTGGTTTTTTGGTCGGCTTGCTTGGCGTGACGTCGGCCACTGCCCAATTCCAGCCACGGAACGATTATGTCTGGGCGCGCGATGTTTCCGTGGCGACCAGCCCGACGATCACCCTGGATGGCGTTCTAGACGAGGACGTGTGGGCCCAGGCCGAGTCGGTGCATGTGATCTACGGGGTTATCGATGGCATCCCCGGCAGCGGCTACAAGGTGATGCAGGGTAGCAGCATCCCCGCCGATTCCACGCGCGCAACGCTCAAGTTCCTCTCCAACAAGACCACGAACACGCTGTACATCGCGGTGGTTGCGCCGGATAGCTCCGTCGGCGGCGACGGGTGGGAGAATTCCGATGGCATTCTCGGAGGCATCTACAACCGTCTCAAGCGTGCGACGAACCACATCACCCTGCACCAGGACATGTTTATCTCCTGGCTGGATTCCAGCGCCCGCGGTAACCTTCCGAACCTGAAAGGCGGCGCTCTCCCGGCCAACGGGATCATGACGGCAGCCGCGGCGGTACAGGGAGTCTCCAACGAAGACACCAATGCTTCTGCTCAGAAAGTTGCGGACCAGGGCTGGACACTCGAGATGGCCGTACTGTTGGACAGCCTCGGCTATGACGCAAATTCCGCAGAGACCGATGCAGTGCAGATGAGCATGTCCATCTGGGACGTGGACTGGCCCAAACTGCCTGACCATATTGCCACGAAGACCTGGTGGGGCAATGAGTGGGGAAACAACGGCGGAGGGCTTGCTACGCGTGTGCTGCTCCGCAATGACGTTGATGTCAACACTGCGATGATGCCCACGTATGAGGCTGACTTCGTTGCGCCCAACGCCCAGGATTACGATGTGACGGTGGATGGAAGCCTTACCGACTCCGTGTGGAATCACGTCCCCTCGTTCAACATCCAGTTCGGCGACAGCGCTCTCCGCGCATCGTATCCGACCATCGGACCCGACCGCAGCGGCGAATGGGTGACAAAGGGTACCAATGCCTTCAATGCGGGCATCGCACAGGTAAAGATGTTCTTCAAGGGCGACACTCTCTACATCGGAGCCGATGTTGCCGACCGCTCGCTGAACCGCTTCACATCGGACGATTTCTTCGATGGCCTCCAGGTCAGCATGCACGTTCCGATCGACACGCTGTATGACAAAAACGTACACCAGATGGCCGGCAGGCGCTTCGGGGTGGCGGTGGACAGCGTGGGTAAGGGAGGATCAACCCTGCTTTGGGATGCCAAGGATTGGGCCGCACCCCTTGGGGCGGTCTGGTACGGGCTGGTGCCCAAGGATGGCTCCACGATCGATGACAACAGCGATGTGGATGCCGGCTACACCATTGAGATCGCGCTGGACCTGACCAAACTCGGGTACCCCGCCGGTCAGACGGACAAAATCGTTGCTCTCGGCGTGAACTACCACGACTATGACCTGACCGAAACTGATACCTCCTCGTACAGGGCATGGTGGTTCCGCGAGTGGCCCTGGGCCTCCAGCCCAGCGTTCGTGCAGCTGAACAACAGTGATCTGGTGACCGCCATCGGAGGCCCCGGCGACCCCGGTCTTGCGCAGGAGTTCAAGCTGTACGGCAACTATCCCAACCCGTTCAATCCCAACACCAGGATTAAGTTCTCCGTACCGGGTGCGGGTACTGCACGGTTGATGGTATTTGATATCCTCGGCAGGAAAGTGAATGAGCAGTTGATCTCGGCCGGTTCGGGCGGCGTGCAGGAACACACGTTCAATGCTTCCGGTCTTGCCAGCGGCGTCTACTTCTACCGCGTGGAATTCACCGCTCCTACAGGCGCACGGCGGATGTCGGAAACAAAATCGATGATGCTTTTGAAATAGGCTCCAGCTCGCG
>JAGDMJ010000049.1 GCA_017860555.1 Bacteroidota bacterium | reverse complement strand
TCTCTCCAGACGAAGGGATGGGATCTCTCCTACAAACACCCCAAGTATGACGAGGTCCCCCAGATCCACGGCACGGCGCTCTATCATAGGTTCGTCAAGAAAGAACAACCCCTGATGAAAGAGCTGTTGCAGAAGGGGTCCAACACGGATGTCTACTTCACCCCGTCGATCATCTGGAACCACGAACCGTTGATCGGCATTCCTTTCCCCGGACTCGTGTTTGACAAACTGAAAGATATGGCCGCGCAGGAGGTCGTTACTCCCTGCTTTACGGGAGGCGTAACGCTGCGCTCCTTCGCTCCATACAATATCAACGAGGAACTGGTGCGTGCGTTCCAGTTTGACCCCGACCTTAACCTGAATGCCTTCCTCCGTCGGAAGGCGGCGGAGTGGGCAGGTGAGGAGTGCGCGGACGATCTCGTGAAGGTGTGGATGCTCTCCGATGACGCATTCCGCTCCTTCCCCCTTCCGATCCTGATCTATTCCAACTGGGGCGTCTGGTACCGGTTGCTGGTTCGTCCCATCATCCCGAACATTGAAGCGGTGCCGGAGAGCGACCGCAAGTACTACGAGGATTTCCTCCTGGCGACAACGCACAACCGGACCCGTGTGGATTTCCGATACGATGTCGGTTTTGACCTGATCGAACCCGCCCGGGCCTGGAAGTCCCTGAAGCACATGGATGAGGACCTGTTCCCGGCGGTGGCCAAAGCGCTTCAGCTTTTGGAGGGATTGCTGGATCGGGCGAAAGACGACCGGTCGCGCGAATGCATCCAGGATCAATATGATCGCATGCGCGCACTCAAGTGCTGGTACCGTACGCAACGAAGCGTCACCGCGTGGGTCGCAGGTGTACACACGTACATTGAGTCCAAGGATAAGAAGGTCAAGAAAGACTGCCGCCGATTGCTGCACGACATGGTCCTTGAGGAGATCGAGAACACCAAGGAGCTCCTAAATCTCTGGGAGACATCGTCCACGAATTGGATGATCCTGTCGGCGGTCGGGGAAACGACGTTCATCTACTACAAGAACGCGGGTGAGCTCATGAAGCGGAAGATTCAGCTCATGACGGGTCATGAGAACGATGAGCCGTACGTGGACCCGAACTTCCAGTGGCGGGTGCCGGGATTCACTGACCAGCATTGAACGTGATGTACTGCAGGGTCGACGCGCCGCGTCACGCACTGGTGCGAGCCCGAGAGAAATTCACTATGCGCCTTCGCACCCTTCTCATCGCCCCCAACGCCTTCAAGGGCTCGCTACGCGCCATGGAGTGTGCGCGGGCGATGGAGGCCGGTGCGCGTGACGCCGTACCCGATGTCCGAACGATCCTCCATCCGATTTCGGATGGGGGCGACGGCCTGGTTGAAGTCCTAGCCGACGCCCTGGATGCACAGGTTCTCCGGACCGAGGTTGCGGGGGCATTGCCGCACCAGAGGGTCCAGGCAACCTGGGCGATGAGCAGGAGCCGTGGCACGGCCATCATTGAAATGGCAAGCGCCGCAGGGTTGGTGCTCGTTCCGGACAACCGCCGGGACCCGAAGGTGACGACAACCTACGGTGTGGGAGAGTTGATTCGCGAAGCGGTGGACCGGGGAGCCGCTTCCATTATCATCGGCATTGGCGGAAGCGCCACCAACGACGGAGGAGCCGGGATGGCTGAGGCGCTGGGAGTGCGGTTCCTTGACAAGCGGGGGGCGGCGCTTCAACGAGGCGGGATCCATCTTCGCGATCTCGCGCGGGTGGATCTGACCGCGCTGGATAAGCGCCTGGGCCAGGTTGAGATCACCGTGGCGTGTGACGTTCAGAACCCGCTCACAGGTGAACAGGGTGCTTCGCGGGTCTTTGGCCCGCAGAAGGGCGCTACACCGGCGGACGTGCGATTGCTTGATGAAGCCCTGCTGCACTATGGCCGGCTTGTCGGCGAATCGTGCGGGCAAGACGTGCTCACTGTGCCGGGCGCCGGAGCTGCCGGCGGATTGGGTGCGGGTCTCCTCGCTTTCTGTCGTGCCCATCTGAAGAAGGGGATTGATATCGTGCTTGATGCGACGGGGTTCGACCGCGACCTTGCTTCGGCCGATCTGGTAATTACCGGTGAAGGCAAGATCGATGTCCAGACCCGGCTTGGCAAAGCTCCCGCCGGAGTTCTCCGGCGTGCCAGCGCAGCCGGGAAACCTGTTGCTGCGCTCGCCGGAATCATCGAAGGTGAATGGGGGCAGTATTTCGGTCCTGATGGATTTGTGGACATGATCGCGCTTGTAGACGAACACACGACGGTTGAGGAGGCCATGCGACACAGCAGGGCCCTCGTGCGGAAGAAAACCGCGGACATGATCAGGAGACTCACGGCGTGAGAGCACAGGATCTTCTTGCGGGACAGACGATCGACACAGCCAGCGGCGATGCGGGCTGGAGCCGGATCGCTCCCGCCTGCCGTGCGGTGTGGGCCACGCCCATTGCCGGAGAAGAAGAAGCGCCGGAGCGAAGGATCATTCACTGCCGTATTGTGCAATGTCACGGCGAAGCCCGCCTGGACCGTCTGGTTCTGAGGAGGGCACAGGGATATCATAAGTGTGGCAGCCATATCGAAATGGACTGGGTACGGGCTTTCCGTGTGCTCCTCTGGAACGGGAAGGGTTGGGACATCCACCGCATTGAAACGGAAATTCCTGAGCCCGGGACGGACAAGACGCTCGAGTTTGATCTCGGAGGAGTCCGTGCACCCGCCGTGATGGTTGAGGTCCGGCAATGCGGCATCGACCGCTGGTGGCCTTCCTGGAATCTCGTCGCCGGCGCGCTGGCTCTCGATGGGGTGCCGATGGTGGGTCCCCCGGCGCGAAAAGAAAATCGGCTGCGCCTTGAGGAATTTGACCTGAGTCCCACGCCCTCGGGAGTGGCCGCGTCGCGGGGAGACGGAGAAGTCCGCTACCGGACGCGCTTCCTTCAGGTCGGTTTTGTCCTGGGCCGGGCCGGGTTCTCCTATCTTGCCCTGGATGACGAAGGGCGGGAGCGAATCGGCAGGAACATCCTCCGGTCAAACCCCGGCGTCTTTCTTCAAGGTCCGCGTTTCCATCCGGTTGGCGCGCCTCCGGTAATTGCTCCGCTTCTGTGCAATCACGTTGAAGGAACCACGCGGGTTCGCGGCAATATCGTGGAGTATGATATTCGTCTCGACGGAGCAGGGCAACGCTTCAGGCTGCGTTTCACCGTGCTCGAGGACAGGATCCTCCTTTCCGCGGAACAGACCGGGGAGCGCCCGCTCCATGCCTGGGAATCAAACATCTGGACGATTGCCTGCCACAGCGAGGTTTCCGCCGCGTCGGCCGTCGGCCGCATCACCAAGCAGAGCGAAGCAGGGCTCATGACGCTTCCCGCCTTCTTCCATGTCCCCGGGCAGGGAAGCCTCGCGATTCACCGGATACGCGGCTCAGGATTGCTCAGATCCGACTCCTTCCGCCCGCTCCGATACACTACGCTCGAGCTGAAAGTGGGCGATGAGCCCCAGCCCGAGGGAGACTATTTCATTCCGGAAGGGATTCACAGGCTTGAGGCGGACCTGGAGGTGCGGCAACTCTCTCATGCATTGAATGATGAGGCGCCGGAAGCGGTCAAACAAGCCGTGCGCCGCTGCGCATTGACGTCGATGTCGTACCGCGCGGATACGGCAACCCTGACAAATAACGGAAATTCGATCCACTGTCCGATCTCTATGGACAACTGGTCCGCTGTCGCAATACACCTCGGGAATATACTCCCCGGTTTCCGCGCGCTTGATCTGGTACGGGATTCGCTGGAGCGGTGGCTGGACGAAGGGCCGGGATACGCCAGCGGAAAGATGCTGCGGAATGGCGAGATCCATTTCGCGGAAGATGAATACCTGATGACCGGGACCGCGGCCCTTGTGGGGCTTGGCGAGTTCCTGGCTCATGAAGCGAACGCGGCATGGCTGGACCGCTATGCCCCGGCCATCAAGCGGATGATCGAGCGAATGCGCGCGCGGGACCTGGACGATGACGGCCTGGTCGAGAGCCCGCATCGCCTCGGCGTCAGCGGGCAGTATCACTGGAGCACAAATTGGTTTGATGTGGTGTCGTTCGGTTGGAAGGACGCGTTTGCCAACGCGTTGCTCTACAGAGCACTCGTCCTCCTCGCGGATGCTCTTGCGATCTCGAACCATCCCGAGCTTGGACTTGGCTTACGCGCATGGGCGGAGCGACTCAGAAACAATTTTCTCCCCACATTCTACAATTCTCAAACAGGGTGGCTGGCGGGCTGGCGCTGCAAGGAAGGAAAACTCCACGACTATGCCTTCCTTGCCGTCAACGGCGCGGCTTGCAACAGCGGTGTCCTTCCGGATGACCAGGGGCGGATCATGATCCGCCGCCTGTACGACGAGTGCGTCAGGATCGGCTTGCCCGACAGCCGCCTGGGGTTGCCGGGGAATCTCTGGCCCATTCCCGACGACGACCTGGTCGAGATCATGCATGGGCGTTCGATGGGACATTACATCAACGGAGGATTGACGCATTCGCAGTCCCGCCACTTCATCGGTGCACTGTACAAAGCGGGGTTGCGCGACGAGGCGGATGCGCTCCTGCTGGGTCTCTGTGAAAGCCTGGCTGACGGCACGGCATTCGGCGGATGCAATTCGGGCGTGGACTGGCGCTACTGGGACGGCTGGCCGTCCGGTTACGAAGGTCTCCTGACAGACCAGTTTGGAATTCTGGCCGTCGCCATGGATCGGTACCGATGACGGACCTCTCGCAGCTCAATACCGCGAATCTTCTCGACTATGGAATGGTCGGACTCTACTTCGCGATCATCATCTGGGTCGGGATCTACGCCGCTGGTAAGAACAAGAGCACGGAAGATTTCTTCAAGGGAGGAGGAAAGGTCCCCTGGCTGGTGGCTGGGTTGTCGAATTGGGTCTCGGGTTTTTCCGCCTTCATGTTCGTCGCGGCCGCGGGGTTCACATATAACTATGGCGTCGGCGCGATCCTGATTTTCACGTCGGCGTTCTGGGCCTATCTCCTGGGGTACTGGTTCTTCGCCGCACGCTGGCGCCGTGCGCGCATAGCGACGCCGCTGGAATTTCTGACGCGGCGCTTTTCCCCTTCGACCACATATTACTATTCCGTGACGGCCGTCATCCCCCAGATCGTGGGGATCGGGCAGGGATTGTACATCCTCTGCATATTTGTGGCGACCGCGCTCGGGTTCGCCGACCGGACCTTTGAGATCGGAGGAATCGCCATCAGCGGGTTTCAACTCTCCATCGTGGTCACCGGCCTGGTGATGATGGTCTATACCGTGATCGGCGGGCTCTGGGCTGCCGTCCTTTCGGACGCGGTCCAATCGGTCATCATTATTACCATGACAGTACTTATTTTTCCTGTTTCATTTTCGTATCTTGGAGAAGGACACGGAATCCTGGCCGGGCTGGAACGGTTGATTAACGAAGCGCCGGCGGGATACTTCCGTCTTTCAGGCGATCTGGCGAGCCCGCTCTTTCTCGTATCATACTTCCTGAACGTCATAATCGGATACAATGTCAGTTGGGCGCTGGTCCAGCGTTACCATAGTGTTCCCGACGAGCGGGACGCCCGGAAAATGGCGATGCTCTGTGCGGTGCTTTCGCTGGTGGGACCGTTGTTGTGGATCCTTCCAGTGATGGCATCACGAGTCATATTCCCCGACATGCAGGCGCTCTGGCCATCGTTTGCCGTCCCGGCCGAGGCCTCGTTCGTGAGCCTGGCCCTTTTGCTTCTGCCGCATGGGCTGATCGGATTTGTCATTTCTGCAATTCTTTCTGCAACCCTGGGACAGGCAAACGATGCATTTAATTGGCTTACGGCGACTCTGACCAAGGATATCTACGTGCCGCTCCAAAAAAGGCTTGCCAACAGGATTCCGTCGGACCGGCATCAGCTGATGGCGGCTCGCTCCATGATGTTCGTCGTAGGAGTACTTGGCATAATAGTTGCGTTGCTTATCCCGAAGGCTGGCGGCGCTTTCGCGTTCGCGCTCGAGTACTACTCCCTGACCGCGGCCTTTTCAATGCCCGTCGTGCTTGGCATGGTCTATACCCGCACTCCCTGGTGGTCCGGCATCGCGTCCTGCTCCGCGGCAATTGCCGTTGCACTCGCCCTGATGATGGCAGGGGCATGGAACGAGCATGCCTTCGTCCGGAATATGATCAGCGAGTCGGTGGTCGCAACGGCGGTGTTCTTCGGTTCTGCCCTGTTCTTCCGAAAAGAGGATGTGCGCAACGAGCATGTGCTTGCACTTGAACGAGACCTTGAACGGCCGATCCTGGCCGCCGCCGAGAAGTTCGACCCGAGCGGCTTCCATGTCTATCGGCTGCTCGGTCGGGTCTGCCTGGTGCTTGGAGGGGTATTGACGGTTTGTCTCGCGGTTCCATCGGGGCCCGTCTCCCCGTCCTGGATCAACCTGGTCATGGGAGTATTCCTTCTGTTGCTGGGCGGGATCATCCTGAACCGTTCACGAGAGCGCCCGGCAACGGTCGCTTCGCAATCAGCCGAAGGTGAGTGATGGCACGAATCGTTCGCGTCAGTATAGCGCAGCTTGACGCTGTCGTCCCGGGGGCGACCTTCGATGAAAAACAGCGGCGCAACCGGCGGATGATCGCGCATGCGCTGGAGGAGGCCGGAAAGCGGAAATCCGACCTTGTCCTCTTCGGGGAATATGCGAACCTTCACCACCGGGCCTGGTCGAACAAAAAGAACGAGTACGTTCCCGATCCGATCCCCGGGTCGTTCACACGGATGGTGAGCAGGCATGCGCGCTCGTTTCGCATGAACGTCGCCATGCCGATGCTGGGCGTCTGGAATGGAGTACGGTCAAACTATGTGGTACTGTTCGATCGGACGGGAACGATCGCCGGGTGTTATCAAAAGACCCACCCGACGGAAGGCGAACAGGAAAAAGGAATGGTTCCGGGGAATGCTCTCCCGGTCTTTCCGCTGGACTGCTGTACGGTCGGCATCATGACGTGCATGGACATCGAGTATCCCGAGGTAGCGCAGGTCCTGATGCTTCACGGTGCGGAGATCCTCCTCTTTCCACATGTGCAAACAGGATGGAGCGAGGCAGACTGGGAAGTGCGATATCGTGCCCGGGCAATCGATACGGGGCTCTGCCTTGTTTCCGCATGCTACGGATATCCTGAAGGAGAATGGCAGCCCGGAAGAATGATCGGCCGAAGCGGAGTGGTGGGCCGGGATGGGCTTATTGTTGCGGATATGGGACGCGGTATCGGTATTCTGACCCATGACATCGACCTCGGGAAGACGCGGGTGACGCAGTTCTTCTTCGAGACAAAGAATGATCGCAGCACGGCCGTCCAGGCATCGCGTCGCCCGGAGCTGTACGGAGACCTGACGGCCGATGAGTTTCGTACGCGCGCGCTGAAGAAGATCAGGAAAAACAAGAACAGGATGCGTCATGGCTGACATACACCCGATACCGGTGATACTTGTGACGGGGGCGAGCCGGGGCCTTGGCCGTGGTGTTGCGCTCCGCGCCGCGCAGCTAGGCTTTTCCGTCGTGATCAACTTTGCGAAAAATTCCGGGGCCGCTGAAGAAGCCGTGCGCCTCTGCGAGGAGCGCCGACAGGCTCCCGGACAGCGATTCGTGGCCCTGCAGGCGGATGTGGCTTCCATGGCCGACCGGGACCGGCTCGTGGATGCGACGTTGAAACAACTCGGTCGCATCGACGCGCTGGTGAGCAACGCCGGTGTTGCGCCGCTCATGCGGGCGGATATCACGGAGACCAGCGAGGAATCGTTCGACCGGGTGCTCAAGACCAACCTCTACGGCCCGTACTTTCTTGTCCAACGCGTCGTCAACTACTGGCTGAAGAACAAACCGGCGCCGCTCCTGAATGCCGGATTCAAGATCATCATCGTCTCGTCCGTCTCCGCCAATACCGTCTCGGTCAACCGCGGAGAATACTGCGTCTCCAAGGCGGGCCTTGCCATGGTGACGCAGCTCTGGGCAGTGCGGCTCGCCACGGAAGGCATCCAGGTCTTTGAACTCCGCCCGGGGATCATGGAGACCGATATGACCGGCGCGGTCAAGGGAAAATACGATCGACTCATCGGCGACGGCCTTGTTCCGATGCGCCGGTGGGGACAGCCGCAGGACGTCAGCGAAGCCGTTGCCGCGATCCTGGAAGGGCGCTTCCCGTACACGACCGGGGATGTGTTTAATATTGACGGGGGAATGCAGCTGAGGGCGTTCTAGGAATCAGAGCGATGAAAACAAAAACCCGATGATTATCATAGACCAAAAACTGGCTCCAAAGGATCTTCTTCCGTCGATCCAGCGTCTCGTTGACCTCTCCGGTGAGAAGATACGACTGATCCAGCGGAACTGGAACCCGTCACAGGGGACTCCGGTCTTCACGGCGAACGGCATATATACCTCGCGCGGCTGGACGGAATGGACACAGGGTTTCCAGTTCGGCTCCGCCATAGTGCAGTTCGATCTGACAGGAGACATATCGTTTCTGGAGATCGGCCGGGCCGGGACCGTCGAATCCATGGCCGCGCACGTGAGCCATATCGGTGTGCATGATCATGGTTTCAACAATGTCAGCACCTACGGGAACCTCCTCCGGCTGCTCAACGAAGGGAAGATCGCAGAGGATCGATGGGAGCGCCGTTTCTATGAGCTCGCGTTGAAGGTGAGCGGTGCCGTGCAGGCCGCGCGGTGGACAAGTCTCGGCCCTGGTGCCGGCTATATCCATTCCTTCAACGGCCCTCACTCGCTTTTCGCTGATACGATCCGCTCGCTCCGTGTCCTGGCGCTCGCGCACCAGCTCGGTCACACGTTGATGGGCGAAAAGGACGTCTCCATTTCTCTCCTCCGCCGTGTGGTCGAACATGCCGAGGCAACCTCGCGCTATAATGTGTATTTCGGACAGGGGAGAGATGCCTATGATGTGCGGGGGCGCGTGGCGCACGAGTCGATTTTCAATGTGAAAGACGGGTCCTACCGCTGTCCCGGCACACAACAGGGATATTCGCCCTTCAGCACCTGGACGCGAGGGCTGGCATGGGTGCTCTGTGGGTTTGCGGAGGAGCTGGAGTTCCTGGCAGGATGTCCGGAATCGGACCTGACAGAGAGCGGGGGGAAAGCCTCTGTCCTGGCGCTTTTCGCCGAGACCGCGAAGGCGGCGGCCGACTTCTATATTCAGAACACTCCGACCGATGGGATCCCGTACTGGGATACCGGAGCGCCCGGATTGACTCGCCTCGATGATTACCTTCAGCGGCCCGCAGACCCGTACAATGATCTTGAACCGGTTGACAGTTCGGCCGCGGCGATCGCATCGCAAGGATTTCTCCGGCTTGGCCGATATCTGGGGAGCCAGGGGGACGATGAGGGCGCGAACCGTTACTTCCAGGCCGGCCTCACCATCGCGCGGACCCTCTTTTCGGCGCCGTATCTTTCTTCCCTTCCCGGGCACCAGGGATTGCTTCTCCATTCCGTCTACCACCGTCCGAACGGATGGGACTATGTTCCGCCGGGGAAGAACTCTCCTTCGGGTGAATCCTCCATGTGGGGAGATTACCATGCACGTGAGCTTGCGCTGCTCATCAGGAGAATTGCCCTGGAGGAACCGTATTATGTTTTCTTCTTGCCATGGGAGAAAATCTCATGAAGCCGCGGCATATGCTTGCATTTGACCTGGGAGCCGGCAGTGGAAGGGCTGTTCTGGGGACACTGAGCGAAGAGCGGCTGCAGATCAAGGAACTTCATCGCTTTCCGAACCGTCCCCTGGAACTGGCCGGGCATCTGCATTGGGATTTCGTCCGCCTTTTCAGTGAAATGCAGAGTGGCCTGAAGGCCTGCGCCGGGGAGGTCGGCGGAGATCTTGAGAGCATGGCGATCGATACGTGGGGGGTTGATTATGCGCTCCTGGCTTCCGACGGAAGTGTACTCGGACAGCCGTTTGCCTATCGCGACAGTCGCACGGATAGGGCCATGGAAGCGTTCTTCGCGCAGGTCCCGCGCGAGCGGGTGTACGACCTGACCGGCATACAGTTCATGCAACTCAATACGCTGTTCCAGCTTTTTGCCATGCGGCAGCAGACCCCGAAGGTCCTTGCCGCCGCAAGCGATCTCCTTTTCACCCCTGACTTTTACAACTACTTGTTCACGGGTGAAAAGAAGACGGAATATACAATTGCCACCACATCCCAGATGTTCAATCATCGCGCAAATTCCTGGGATGCGGAATTGCTGCGCGCCCTGTGCCTTCCCCGGGGAGTCATGAAGGAAATCATCGAACCAGGGGCCGTGCTTGGAATGTTAAATGAAAGGCTGGCAAAGGAGCTTGGCTTGCCCCGCATTCCGGTCATTGCGACGGCAAGCCATGACACGGCTTCGGCCGTTGCCGCTGTCCCTGCGGAAGGAAATGACTGGGCGTATATCAGCTCGGGGACCTGGTCGCTGATGGGCATTGAGATCCCGGAGCCGATCATCAACGATGCGGCGTTGAAATGCAATTTCACGAACGAAGGAGGTGTCGGGCGAAGCATCCGGTTCCTGAAAAATATCGGAGGGCTCTGGCTGTTGCAGGAGTGCAAGCGGATGTGGGAGAAAGAGCGTACCGTGGGCTATGACGAGTTGATCGGGGCCGCGGGCGCTGCTGCTCCGTTCAAGACACTCATCGATCCGGATGCTCCCGATTTTCTCAATCCGGCCGACATGCCCGCCGCGATCCGCGCGTTCGCCGCGAGGACGGGACAGCCCGCACCCGCGACAAAGGGAGAGTATGTCCGATCGATCCTAGAAGGGCTGGCATTGAAATATCGATTCGTCCTTGAACAACTGCGCATGCTCTCGCCGCAAGCAGTGAACAGGGTTCACATCATTGGCGGCGGATCGCAGAACCGGCTGCTCTGTCAGTTTGCTGCAAGCGCAATGGGCTTGCGGGTCATCGCGGGTCCAGTCGAGGCGACGGCAATGGGAAATCTCATGATCCAGGCATTGGGCCTGGGACTTGTCACATCCGTCACTGAACTGCGCAGGACTATCCGTTCCTCCAGCGAGGTGACCGAATACGCCCCGGCCGATGAGGCCCGATGGAATGAAGCATACTCGCGCTATCGTGCGGTGGCGCTTCAGCATGAAGTCGTATAATCAATGTTTCGTCAAACAACCAGCAGGCATCGGCTCAGCATGTTGAGCCGGTATCAAAGAAGAGAAAGGAGTTCCATGAAGCGGTTTCTGAGGACACGGAACAGAGAAGCACGGCGTGCCATGATTCGCACAACTCTCCAGTTTGTCGTTTCAAGCCTGAGTTTCAGTTTGCTCTATTACAAGATGATGAACCTGAGGAAAAAAGAGGATGACCCCTCGTGAACGCTGGCTTGCAATTCTCAGTGGCGAGCGGCCTGACAGAATTCCGACGGACTACTGGGCTACGGACGAGGTCACCCGCAGACTCCAGCGGGAGTTCGGTTGCCCTGACAAGGAAGCGGTCTACACAAAACTGAACATCGATGGTCTGTATCACGTCGATGTGCCCCGCAAATTTCCGGGCCACCCGGATTTCCCGGGTGCCGACATGTGGGGGGTCCAGAAGAAGCTTGTCGATTACGGCAGCGGCACATATGAAGAGTCGGCCAGCCATCCGCTTGAATCGGTGCTGACGGTGGAGGATGTCCACAGGTATCCCTGGCCGTCGCCGGACGATGTCGACTTCGAAGCGGTGAAACACTCCCTGCGGAAAGCCCCGGCGTATCGCATGGTTCGTTGCGGTGAATTTGAGCCGTTCCTGACCTATTGCGCCATGCGGGGGATGGAGTTGTCCTTCATGGATCTGTTGGCAGAGCCGGACATTGCAGACGCCATTCTAGGCCATCTTTTCGACTATCATTACCGGCTCAACGAGCGGCTTTTTGAGCTTGGCAAGGGCCAGATTGACATAATGTATATCGCGGAAGATCTCGGCGCCCAGTCGGGCCTGTTAATGGGACTGGATCAGATCGAGCGGTACATTCTCCCCAACCAGAAAAAGATGGCAGACCTTGCACGAAGCTATGGAATTCATATATTTTACCACACTGACGGGTCCGCACGGGACGTGATCCCCCGCCTCTTGGACGTCACGGGCATCGAAATCCTGAATCCCATCCAGTGGCGTTGTCCCGGCATGGAGCGGGAAGGACTGGTGCGGGACTTCGGGAAACGGGTGATCTTCCACGGGGCGGTGGAC
>JAGDMJ010000048.1 GCA_017860555.1 Bacteroidota bacterium | reverse complement strand
AGATCCGCCGTGTCAAGGAGTACCTGGGTGATGATGGGATCCTGGGCACCTGGGTGTCGGGCGGCCCGTTCAACAACGCTTCCATGATCGTCGACCATACGCAGCTCTACATGATGTTCCTGTCCGAGCCGGAGTTCTTTGCCAAACTCATGCAGTTCACCATCGATCGCACCCTCGACTACACAATAGCCTTTATCGAGGCTGGCGCCGACGTGATGCTTGTCGGGGGAAATGTGGCGGGGGGCTTCCTGGGAGCCGAAGCGTACGAAGAATATGTGCTGCCGCACGAGAAGAAGTACATCGATTTCATTCAGGAGCAAGGATGCCCCGCCATTTATCACAACTGCGGAGAGATCATGTCGCTGGTGGCTTCCTATAAGAAGCTCGGTGCGCACGTGGTTGAACCTTTCTCCCCGTATCCACTTGGTGATGCCGACCTGGGCAGAGCGATTGATATCGTCCGCGGAGACTATGTCGTTATCGGGGGAGTGGACCAGGTGAATGTGCTGCAGAAGGGGACCGTGGAACACGTCCGGCAAGCAACGCTCGAAACCCTGGAAGCAGGGAAGAGAAATGGCCCCTTCATCGTTCAAAGTGCCGATTTCCTGGAGTACAACACACCGGTGGAAAATGTGGAAGAGTTCGTCAGGACCGCATTGGAGCATGCCAGGTATTAGCACGACAGGATTCGAGTGATTTAAGGGAACGGGTCATATGAACGCGAAGATCCTGTATCTGTCCCTGGGTCTGATTCAGGCTGGTTACGCACTCTCTCAAACCAGCCTCGTAGATCTCGCCAGCGATAGCCAGGCAAAGGAGCGGAGGATTGTTGTGCGGTACGGAGATCACCCCGTTGCTATGAACCTCAGGTCGACCCGCTTCGACTATTTGAGCCTGAAGCGAGAATCCAGGTACGCAAGCAGTGAGTTTCCGGAACTCAAGATCAACCTGTTGTCGGAGCTCGTCTACCTGAATGAACATCCCGTCCTGCAGCACCAGATCGAGCTATCCTCTGCCCTGAAACTCGAACAGGACCTGACCATCCATTTCCCCGTCAAGTGCCTGGACGGCTTCGACAGGATTCGCATGCCGCTGAAGAACGGCGTCATCCATCAATCAGGAAAATCCGGTGAGTCTAGGATTGCAAGCTACCGATGCGCGGGAAAATCCGAGAAGTACCCGCTGGATCTAGCTCTGCCCCTTGTTATCTGCACAAAAGAGAAAAAGCATACAGCAGTTTTAACCGATCCCTTCTTCTCTTCGCTGTACGACAAAGGAGCCATCCGGTGGACCTACCCGAAGGAGGTAGGATTCGAGGACCCCATCGAGAAGCGAATGGTACTTGAGATCGGAGGCGTCTCGAATCTGGATGATGCCATGGAGATGTATTATCAGACCATTCTCAAGGATGTGCCGCCGGGTCCGGACTGGCTGAAAGATATTGCCATGGTCAGCTACGATTACATGAGCGACAAAGGCAAGGGATGGTACAACGACATTGATACGCTGGCGGGGTTGATCCCTCAGGCAGACCGTGACAAGGTTGCGCTCTGCTTGCACGGGTGGTATGATGTTGTCGGCCGGTACTGCTACAATGAAAAGACAGGCAAACTGGATCAGACCTGGACGAATCGTATCAGGGGCATGGAATTGAGCCTTACGGATCTGCATCGTCGAATCCGGTACGCGAAGGACAAAGGCTTCATGGTGCTCATGTATTTTGCGGATGGCGTACTTTCGAGCAAAGGGCTGCCCGGCTTTGACACTGATGATGTTCTTGCGGAAGGAGGGTGGAACGGCCCCGATGTCGTCGGCGGTCCGTATCATCAGAACATTATCCTCCCTCGTGTCGCTGATTTCTACAAGAAATACGCCAGGGCGCTCTTTACCGAATTTGCGCCGGAAGTGTCCGGGTTTGTCTGGGACGAAACGTTCTATATCCAGATCGGCGCCCTGGGCACCCCGAAACAGAGGGGGTATCTGGACAGAGCGAACATGCGGCTCATCAAGGAGATCGCAGCGATCCTGCATTCCGTCGCGCCCGACAGAGCCTTTTTCACATCCGACTGCATCGGCGAGAAACCATCCACCGGCGATGTGCCTCCGTACGCGCTTCTTGCCGACGGCTGCTACCAGGACTCCTGGAACGAACCCACCTATTGGTCCTACGGGATTTTTCCGAACTACCGGAACGTCATCTGGTCATGCAACTGGAGGCCTCTGGCCAACTTCAGATATACCGTGTTCGGTGTCTACGCGTACAATACCCCGGTCGTCTTTACCAACGGGTGGGAAGAGGACAGGGGATTCTCTGAAATGAGTCCTGAGGAGCGTTCGGATTTCATCAGGCTCTTCAATTATCGGAAACAACACCGGACGAAGATGAAGGGGCTGTCCGCTTTGCCGCCGCATTTCGACTTTCAGCTTCCCATCTGGAGGGTGGTTGAACGAACAGCAGCAATGAAGGAGGCGACGGTGCTGAACGTGGACAGCGAAGTTCAGGGGTACGAGGGCTTGAAAGCCATTGATGGCGATCCCAACACCTTCTGGCATACGCCCTGGTCGGGAGATATGCCGGCCTATCCACATGCCCTGGACGTCGACCTGGGAAAAGAGATTGAGGTCAAGGGATACAGTCTTCAGCCACGGATTGATGGAATATCGGGGGGATGGATCGCCAAAGCATCGCTCTCGATTAGCAGGGATGGAAAGCGGTGGGAAGCCCCGATCAGCACCGAGGCATTCCCGAAAGGCAAGTCGGAAAAGCAGGTTCTCTTCCGGAAGCCGGTGCGGGCCAGGTATGTACGGCTGACCGCGCTTGAAGGATTTGAGGGGCAGGCCTTTGCATCGGTCGCCGAATTCCGAATGATCGCGGCAGAGGAGTAGGACGGGACACTGACCGCCGTTGTAGCGCGACCCTCCGGGCTGCCTGCCGAGGTCCCCGACCAGGCCGGTCGGGTTACATCGCTGTTGGTCGGGAGTTGGAGTCCTGACCTACGGCACGTTCACCATTCATCCACAACGAGGCAAGACATGAGACGAACACTTCTCTTTCTCTTTGCATTATGTCTTTTCATCGAGGGCAACCATATGGATGCACAAACCCGGCCTGAAACATACGTGTGGCCCAAAGATCCCGAGGTGATGAAAAACCTCAAGAAATGGCAGGGATACAAGTTCGGCCTGCTGATCCACATGGGGCTGTATTCGGAGCTGGGCACCGTGGAGTCGTGGGGACTCTGTCCGGAGGACTGGGTAGGACGCCCGGTGGACAACTACTACGAGTACGCCAACAACTATCGGAATACAAAGTCCCGTTTCAATCCGGTGAACTTCGACCCAGAGAAATGGGCACAGCTGTTCAAGAACTCCGGCGCAAAGTACATGATCTATTCCTCCAAGCATCACGACGGGTTCAGTCTGTATGACACGAAGTACACCGATTTCAAGGTGACCGACAAAGGGTGTCCGTACTCCTCGAATCCCCGGTCGAACGTGCTGAAGGAGGTCCTCGATGCCACGAGGAAAGCGGGGCTCGTGACAGGGGTGTACTTCTCCAAACCGGACTGGACCACGCCGTACTTCTGGTGGCCCTATTATCCACCGAAGGACAGGAACCCCTCGTACGACATCACGAAGCACCCCGATCGCTGGAAGAAATTTGTCGAGTTCACGCAGAACCAGATCAACGAAATCACGACGGAATACGGGAAGGTGGATATTCTCTGGCTTGACGGATGCTGGGTGTTACCCAAATCAGCGATCACCAAGGACGTGGAGGAATTCTGCAAGTATCCGCACGACATGGACATCAACATGAAGCTGATCGCGGAGCGGGCCCGCGCGAAGCAACCGGGGATGCTCGTCGTGGACCGGTGGGTTGTGGGAGAATACGAGAATTATCTTACTCCTGAACAGAACATCCCGGCGAGGCCTTTGGCCGTTCCCTGGGAAAGCTGCATCACGATGGGAGGGGCGTGGGGCTGGGTGCCGAATGACAACTACAAATCATCCAAAGAGCTGGTCCAGATGCTCGTGGGGATCATTGCGAAAGGTGGGAACCTCCTGCTGGGAATCGGCCCCAACGGGAAGGGGGAATATGAGCCGAAGTTGATCGAGAATCTGACGCAGATGGGAAAGTGGCTCGAAGCGAACGGAGAGGCAATCTTTGAGACGACACCTGTCGAGCCATATTCCGACGGCCAGGTTGCCTACACCGCAAAAGGGAAGGACGCGGTCTACGCGATCTACATGCCCGGGAAGGACGAGAAACAACTTCCAGGACACATTTTGGTGAGGGCAAAAGTGGAAGGGAAGCCGAAGGTCAGCCTCCTCGCCTCGAAACAGGCATTGGACTACCAACAATTCGAGAATATGCTCATGGTTTCTATCCCTGAGAAGCTCCGGACATCGTTGGCTTCGCAGGAAGCGGTTGTGATCAGAGTGGGCAGGTGAAATCGACGAACAACGCGGAGGGGATGGTCCTCGGTGTCAACGCTCGGAAACGGATCGAAAGCATTTTCAGATAGAACCGAAAGGCTCGCTATGAACCTCAAAGGAGTTGTGGCGGTGTTCTGTCTCTGCGTCTCCTCCGTTGCTTCTGCCCAACAGGGCCCCGTTTTGAAAGAAACCCCCGACCAGAAGGCGCAGAGACTCGAGTGGTGGCGCGAAGCGCGCTTCGGGATGTTCATCCACTGGGGACCGGTGAGCCTGAAAGGAACGGAAATTAGTTGGTCCCGAGACGCTCCACGTCGCGGCATCGACGGCATCAGCGGTGGCAAGGGGGAGGTCCCTGTCGAGGTATACGACAACCTCTACAAGGAGTTCAACCCGGTGAAGTTCAACGCCCGCGAGTGGGTGTCCATTGCCCGCGCCGCGGGCATGAAGTACATGGTGCTCACGGCCAAGCACTGCGATGGCTTCTGCCTCTGGCATTCAAAGATCGATCACTACGGCATCGCCGGTACGCCGTTCAAGCGGGATGTCTGTGGCGAACTTGCCGATGCAGCCCACACGGCGGGCATGAAGATCGGCTGGTACTATTCTCCCATGGATTGGCGGGATCCAGATACACGGACGGAGCGCAATGAGATCTGGGTGAAGATCATGCAGGGACATTTGCGGGAGCTCATGAGCGCGTACGGGAAGATCGACCTTCTCTGGTTTGACACCGATGGAGGACCGGCTCCCTGGGACCAGGCCAACACGTATACACTTGTGCGTTCACTCCAGCCGGCCCTGATTATCAACAATCGGTTGGACATGGGTTCACTGGAGGACTACAACAGCCAGCGCATTCTCCCGAACGCCGACTATGCCACGCCGGAACAACGCGTTGGTGCCTTTGACGATCAGCATCCGTGGGAAACCTGCATGACGCTGGGAACACAATGGTCCTGGAAACCGAACGACAGGATCAAGTCAGCGCAGGAGTGCATCACGATCCTCACGGAATGCGTTTCGGGAGACGGAAACCTGTTGCTCAATGTCGGCCCAATGCCCAGCGGAGAGATCGAGCCACGCCAGGTGGCTGTCCTCCAAGAGGTCGGGGCGTGGCTGGAGAAATATGGAGAGAGCATTTACGGCACCCGTGGGGGTCCGTTCAAGAACGGTGCATGGGGAGGGTCGACACAAAGAGGTTCGACCGTCTATCTTCACATCAAGAGGTGGGAGGACGGCAAGGTTACACTGCCGAAACTGTCTCCGGTGATCAAGAAGAGCACGATGCTCACAGGAGGCAGGGTGGAAGTCAAGCAGATGGCCGACAAGATCGTTGTGGCGATGGCCGCCGGTCAAGCACAAAGCTCGCACTGTATTGTGAAACTGGAGCTTGACGGGCCTGTCATCATGAACGTGCCAAGCGATGGGAAATGAAAGGAGAACATCATGAAAACCGCAGAATTGCTCGCTGTGATCTTCCTTGGTATTGTCGTTCTTTCCTGTGCACCCCCAGAGCCACCTCCACAGATGGTAACAGAGACACAAGAGCAGCACGACGCCCGGATGCAGTGGTGGCGCGAGGCGCGCTTCGGCATGTTCATCCACTGGGGGCTCTATGCGATCCCCGCAGGGGAGTGGAAGGGTGAAACGAGTCACGCCGAATGGGTTCGCGAAACCGCCCAGATCCCTTTGGAAGAGTATGACAGGTTCGTCCCCCGATTCAATCCGGTGCAGTTCAATGCCGCTGAATGGGCTCGGATGGCAAAGGACGCCGGCATGAAGTACGTCGTTATCACGTCGAAGCATCACGATGGCTTCTGCCTCTTTGATTCGAAAGAGACCGACTTCGATGTGATGTCCAGCCCTTTCAAACGGGACATCCTGAAAGAGCTTTCCGATGCGTGTGCAAAGGAAGGTCTCAAAATGTGCTGGTATCATTCCATCATGGATTGGCACCACCCGGATTATCTGCCGCGACGTACCTGGGAAGAGAAGGACCGGCCTGCGGATGGCGCAAACCTCGACCGTTACGTGGCAGAATACTTGAAGCCCCAGCTGAAGGAACTTACCTCCAACTATGGCAAGATCGGCGTGCTCTGGTTTGATGGGGAATGGGAGAGTACCTGGAATGAAGACCGGGGGCGCGACCTGTACCAGTATGTGCGTTCGCTCCAGCCGGACATCATCATCAATAATCGCGTGAGCTCGGGCAGATCGGGGATGGCGGGATTGACCGCTGAAGGAGCCTTTGCCGGGGATTTCGGCACGCCGGAGCAGCAGGTGCCAGCGACGGGGCTTCCGGGGGTGGATTGGGAGAGCTGCATTACGATGAACGACCACTGGGGGTTTAACAAATACGACAACAACTGGAAATCCTCACGAGAATTGATTCAGATGCTTGCCGACATTGCATCCAAGGGAGGCAACCTCTTGCTGAACGTGGGTCCAACCGCCGATGGGTTGTTCCCGCCGGAAAGCGTGGAGCGCTTGCGGGCCATCGGAGCGTGGATGAAGGTCAACGGGGAAGCTATCTACGGCACGAAAGCGAGCCCGTTCAAATCGCTCCCCTGGGGGAGGTGCACGCAGAAGGCCCAAGATGGGAAGGTCAAGCTGTACTTGCACGTGTTCGATTGGCCTGCCAGCCGGGAGCTGACTGTTCCCGGCCTGCTCAGTGACCCCGGCAATGCCTACGTGCTTGCCGATGCGCAGAAATCTCCGTTGAGAGTTTCCCGGGATGGGAACGATGTCACAATCGAAGTGCCAAAGGGCGCGCCTGACCCCGTGAACAGCATCGTCGTCCTTGAGCTAAAAGAAGAGCCTTCCGTACTCCAGACGGCTGAATTCGGCAGGGCTGGCATGGCGGACGGAATCGAGATCTCCTTGACATCGAAAGTGGCCGGCGATGACTACAAGGTCCGCTACACCACGAACGGCTCAAACCCTACGCCTGGCTCACCTGAGCTCACGGGGCCCGTGACCCTGCGTTATCCTTCAGTGTTCAAAGGAAGGGCGTTCTACAAGAATACGGCCTTCGGCGAAATTACCACGATCGAGATTCCCCTGTCGGGCGGCAAGCCCGTGACGTTAACGAACCCTCCCAGCGACAAGTACAAGGCAGGCGGTGCGGCGACCTTGACTGACGGCTTGTTCGGGTCAAGCGAGTATACTGATGGGATGTGGCTGGGTTTCGAACAGACGGACCTGGACGCTGTGGTAGATCTGGGCGAGCCAGCGAAGATCAAGAGTATCACGCTGACCTATCTGGTCTCGCAAGGGGCATGGATTTTCGCGCCCACACAGATCGACTACGCCGTTTCGGATGACGGGAAAACGTTCCGGAATGTCGGCAGCGTGAAGAAGGATCCCCGAAGCTGGAGGGACGAAAAAGGGGTCAACAAATTCTCAACAGATCTGACCGGCACGAGGGCACGCTACATCAGAGTTGCCGCGAAGAACATCGGGGTTTGCCCCGATGGCCATGCGGCCAAAGGAGGGAAAGCCTGGCTCTTCGTCGATGAGATCTCGATCCGGTGAATTTTTGGATCCCTCTCCCATCACACCTGAAACCATGAAACAGATATGGGTGATCTGTCTGACCGCCTGGCTGATTCTCACAGCTTCATGCAGGAACGGATCTGGCAGACAAGCGGCGGCCAACGATCCAGCCGAGCCCAGAATCGTGAACATCATAAACTTCGTCCGCCTGTGTGAACCCCGGATCGCGGAGTTTACTGAAGAGGTGCTTTATCAGACAGTCGTGGAACAGGTCAAGATCATGAGGGCCCACAAGCTCAAGGGCACGTTCCTGCTACAGTACGACGCTCTCATGGACCCACGCTACCAGCAACTGATGAAGAGCCTTCCGCGCGATACCTTTGAAGTGGGTGCCTGGTGGGAGATCCCACAACCTCTGGTGGAACATGCAGGGATGAAGTGGCGGGGTCGTTTTCCCTGGGACTGGCATGCAAATGTCGGATTCTCGACAGGATACACGCCTGAGCAACGCGAGAAGCTTGTCGATGTCTATATGGAGGCGTTCCGCAAGATCTTCGGCGCTACTCCGAAGTCTGTGGGTTCATGGTTCATCGATGCCCATACCATGAATTACCTGTACGACAAATATAAGATCACGGGCTCCTGCAACTGTAAAGACCAATACGGGACTGACGGGTACACGCTCTGGGGTGGGTACTGGGGCCAGGCATATTATCCGAGCAGGCTGAATTCTTACATGCCCGCGCAGACCGAAGAGCATCAACTCCCCGTGCCGGTCTTCAGAATGCTGGGAAGCGATCCCGTGCGGCAATACGATCAAGGGGTTTCCTCCAATGGTCAGGGAGTCATTACTCTCGAGCCGGTGTACCCGTATGGCGGCGGAGACTCGGCATGGGTTCACTGGTATTTCACGGAGTTTGAAGCTGGCACGTCGCTGGAGTTCAATTACGCGCAGACCGGGCAGGAGAATTCGTTCACCTGGGGGGCCATGGCCAAGGGGTTCACACTCCAGATGCCATTGATAGCAAAGCTCCGGGATGAACGGAAGGTGAAGGTGGAAACACTCGGAGAATCGGCGAAGTGGTTTCGGGAACGCTATAAGACGACGCCTGCCACCTCAGTGACCATCAGCAAAGACCTTGAAGGTAGCGACAGGAAAACGGCCTGGTTCAACAGCCGCTTCTACCGCGTCAACTTATTGTGGGAGAACGGCCGGTTGCGCATCAGGGACATTCACCTGTTTGATGAAGATTTGCTTTCATTCTACACAAAAGGGGTTGCCACCTCGAATGCCTGTGAGTTCTTGACCCTTCCGTTTGTCGATGGGTACCTCTGGAGCTCGAAGGACAAAATCGCGGGCATGCAGCTGAAGGCTGTCGTCGACGGAAAGGACGTGTTCCTGGAAGGTGCGGACCCGGGATTCTCTGAACCGAGATCCGGTGTGCTTGGAGTCTCCTGGCCACTCTTGAACGTCGCGGGGACGCTGAAGATCGAGATGGACGAACAGAGTCTGAGCATGAACCTGGAAGGTAACAAGGAAGCCCGCTGGCATCTTGAGCTGGTGGCTGGAGACAATGCCAAGTTGCCGTTCACGATGATCGGCAGCCGTACAATTGACTGTGAGTTCCAGGGGATGGAATATTCTGTCGTTTGCGAAAGGGGCACTTTTCATAAATCAGGGGCCAACGGCGCTTTTGAAATTCTCCCGGATGAGGGGGAACTTAAGTTGAACCTGGCGGAGCGAAATTAGTTCTTTCGGTCTTGTGGCGGCTGGCAATAATCCAGCGGAAACGGTTCTTCCTATTCTTGACAAATTGATTGAACGGTTGTATCTTGTAAAAGAGTTGGTTGTTGCTCACAACCAATGGGGCACTCCGATAGGTTTCCCACACGTACGACCCGGGGCATAGGGAATTGAGGAAACAAGCGGAGAGAACCGTAGCTGTTTCCCTCCCTTCCATTCTCGATGCCCTGTTCCCGCCTTTTCTGGCTCAGTCAAACCGCGGTTCTGTTGAGACTTGCAGATGACGCGACGTGAACGATTGATGGCGACCCTCAGGGGGGAGGCAGTTGACCGTCCAGCCGTGAGCTTCTACGAGATCGGAGGGTTCTCCATCAATCGCCATGACCCTGACGGCTACAACATCTACAATGCGACTTCATGGCAGCCCTTACTTGACCTTGCTGCAAACTACACCGACATTATTCGGTTGGTGAGCCCTGTGCGAGCGCAGTCGCATTTATCCTGGGCCGGCAGCAACACGGCCAGCCTGAAACAACAATACGTGGAGGAGCAGACGTGGGAGGAGAACAGCAGTCGGTTCACACAGCTGAGCTACAAGTTCGGCAGCAAAAGGCTGACGACTCTCTCCCGCAGGGATAAGGCAATCGATACAGTCTGGGTGGTGGAACCGCTGCTCAAAGATACAAGCGATGTTGAACTGTATCTTTCCCTCCCCGATGAGGTTTTCTCCGAAGTGCTCGATCTTGAACGTCTGAAGGACGAGGAGCTAGCGCTGGGGGACACGGGAATCGTCATGGTCGATACCGAGGACCCGGTATGTGCAGTGGCCGGCCTGTTTGACATGGCAACCTTCCCGGTCTTTGCGATCACGGAACAGAGCCTCTGTCATCGGCTTCTGGAAAAACACGCTACGGTCATCCAGAAACGCACAGAAGCCGTTGCAAAGGAATTCCCCGGAAGACTCTGGCGCATTTATGGTCCCGAATATGTGACCGAACCGTTCCTTCCTGCGCCTTTCTTCGATGACTACGTCGTCCGCTACACCGGACCGATGGTGAGGGAGATCAAAGACCACGGCGGCTTTGCGCGGGTTCACGTACACGGGCGTATACGGAACGTGCTGGATAAGATCGTTGGAATGGGTGCCGATGGAATTGACCCGATCGAGCCTCCTCCCCATGGGGATGTGGAATTGAAAGACGTCCGTGAACGCTACGGGAAACAACTCGTCCTTTATGGCAATATCGAAATCAGTGACCTGGAACAGATGTCGAGCGACAGGTTCAGGTTGTTGGTTCGGAAGTCCATTGCCGACGGCACATGCGGAGAAGGGCGAGGCTTCGTGCTGATGACGACGGCATCGCCATATGGAAGAGAGATCTCGACACTCACACTGCGAAACTACCAGATCATGATAGAAGAGATAGAAGGAAAACAGTCATGAACCGTTCGTTGAACAGACGCGACATGCTCAAGACGCTCGGCATGGCCACTGCCGGCGCCACATTGTCTCAATCGGCCCTGGCCTCGCTGATGAGCCGGCCCGTGGAGTTTGAGCCTCACCCCTTTCATCGGCCGCTGGAGAGGCCCATCACCGCAATCGTTGCAGGCGCCGGCAACCGCGGGAACGTCTATTCCTCGTACACGCTCAAATGGCCCGCGGAGCTGAAAATCGTGGGGGTGGCCGAGCCGATTCCCTTTCGCCGGGATCGGTTTGTGAAAAAGTACGACATCGATCCCCGCTATGTTTTCAACACCTGGGAAGACATCTTCAAAGTCCCGAAGTTCGCCGACGCACTGATTATCACCACCCCCGACCGCCTCCACTACGGGCCTGCCATGTCGGGCTTGAAGATGGGATATGATCTGCTGCTGGAGAAGGCGATCGCTCAATCGTGGGGTCAATGCACCGACATTCTCCGACTGGCAGAGGCACAAAAGCGTATCGTGGCCATCTGCCACGAGTTGCGCTATGCGCCTTTCTTCATGAAAATCAAGGACGTCATTGATTCCGGCGCTCTGGGACGCCTGATCAGCATTCAGTGGATAGAGCCGGTAGAGCATATCCATATGTCGCACTCCTTCGTCCGGGGCAACTGGCGCAACACGGCGGAATCCAACCCGATGCTTCTGTCCAAGTCGTGCCACGACCTGGACCTTCTCTCCTGGTACGTTGGCAAACCCTGCACACGAGTCGGGTCCTTCGGTTCGCTCTCCTGGTTCAGAAAGGAGAACGCGCCCGCGGGAAGCACCGTCAGATGCACGGATGGTTGTGCCGTAGAGGCGAGTTGCTGCTATTCCGCCCTCAAGATCTACACTCCGGCCAGCGGCTGGACCCACGTTCTCGATCTTCCTGAGCCGGGGGACAAGAAGGCCGCGATCCTCGAGAGACTGAACACCGGACCCTACGGCAGATGCGTCTATCGCTGCGACAACGATGTGGTGGACCATCAGGTCGTGAATCTGGAATTCGCAGGAGGTGTGACGGCGAGCTTCAGCATGGAAGCTCACACCAGTTACGGCGGCCGGCGGATGCGCATCATGGGCTCCGAGGGAGATCTGGTAGGGGACGAGAACGATCTGTTCATTTCCAACTTCAAGA
>JAGDMJ010000047.1 GCA_017860555.1 Bacteroidota bacterium | reverse complement strand
GCTGAACGCAAGCCGCTGGCCATCCGGGGCCCATGAGGCGGAGCCGATCGCGACGATGCTCTTGAACCGGTACGAGTGCACGATCTCGCTGATCCTGACATCGTACAGATGCAGGGCATCGCTTTCGCCGCTCTTGGTGACAAAGACGAGGAGGCCGTTCTTGTTGATGTCGATCTTTCCGTAGAACGGGTGGAATGCTTCCAGTTCGTCCGATTTTTCTCCCTGGATCACGTTCTGGCCGGCATCCTTTGGATCCTTGCTGTCCAGGTTTCTCCGGTAAATGCCAGTATACCCGGTGCGGTTGCCGATGAAGTAAACGTCGCGCGTGGAATCATGCTCGAATACCACCGGCTTGGAGTTGAAGCCTTCCTTGACCACGTTTTGCGTGATCATGCTCGGCTGGTCGCGCCTGCTGAGCAGAGGAAAATACTGCTTCTGCAGGGCGTAGAGCCATTCCTCGTCGAATTCCTTGTACCCTTTCCCGATGGTGATCCGGAAGACGTCGCTGAAAGATTCCTCCTTCCAGAAATTCTCCATCAGCAGCAGGACCTTCTCCTCGCCGTACGTTTTGGCAAGGTACTGCAAGGCGTTCTGTCCCTCCTTGTACATGACAAAGGTGCCGTAGATCCGGTCCATGTCGTTGAGTCCGACGACCGTGGAGTTCAGCACGGCATCGCGCATAACCATCTCGGCCTGGGCATCCGACTGAGTTGACCAGTACTCGGCAAGGCCTTCCGTGAACCAGAGGGGAGGGGAGAGGTCTGAGGATTTCCTGTGGTCGCTGAGCACCCGGCTGATCTTGCTTGTCATGAAGACATGCACGAGCTCATGCCGGATGACGTGCTTGAACTGAGATGTGGAGCCGTCGGCTGGGATCACGACGCGCCCTTTCAGAAACTCGAAGAATCCTCCCACACCTTCCGGTATGAACCCGCCCGTCGTGTTGGTCTGCTGGAAATGCAGGTGAGTGCTGTAGAAGATCAGCGGGACGCGGTTGTTCAGCGTGTGGTTGAATTTCGTTTCGAGGAGCTTGTAGCTCTCTTCGGCGAAGTACGCCCCTCGTTCCGCCAGCGCCTGCATCTCCGGATAATAGTAGATGTCGAAGTGCTGCGTCTTGAGGACGTGCCATTCGAAGTTGGTGTAATGAACCTTGTTCCGGCCGAAGTAGTAGAATTGCGCGCTGACGGTGGAAACCGCGACGAAACTGAGAAGGATTACGAAAAACAGACGGAACAGGGCAGAGTTCATCGTGAACGCAACCTCACGACCCCAGCCTCCCCATCTTCCTACCAGGAAGTCCCGTTCCTGAATACAGTAACAAACACGATGACCGCCAGCGTGAAAAGAGCGACGACGAGCGCGGTTCGTTGTTGTCGGGTCATACCTTTGCAAGTTCGGACTTGAGATGGTCAATTACTGCTACTGGCGAAGGATCTTCGCGATGAAGGACCGCCAGGTAGTAGCTTACCCAATCTCCCAGTGTCACTAGTGAGAACATCCTGGCCAGGAGTGACGTTCCCTCGCTCCAGACATCAACAATATGAGGCGTATAGCGGCCGATGATCTCTTTGGTGATGTCCATCCTCACCTGCACTCGCGGATGGTCTCCCCGATCGCGCAAAAAGATCACCTGCATTCCCTGCATCTGCTCCTTGAGCACTTTCCAGCCGACCAGCTCATTATGGTTCATTTCGGGAAGGACATGCCCGAAACTGAGGGTTTTCGCGTTTTCCGCCAGCTGGCCGCGCCACCGCGTGTTGACCGCATCGAACCGCTCGGTGGAGGAATAGATCACGCTCATGCGCCCGCACAGGTTTGAAGCGAGTTGCAACGCCCTGTTCGTTTCCGGGTCGGGATTGGAGTACAGTGCTGATTTTTCGTCGAGCAGGGCGAGCGCCTCCTTGATCTCACGGGACTTGTCTTTGATGAACCCGAGACGGCTCAGCGAGATCAGGAGAGGGAAGAACGAATATGCCAGAGCGGCTCGGGGAGGGAGGCCCCCCGGGATCGTGATCAAAGGAGTCCGTTGCTTTTTCGCGAGTTTCTCCGTCATTCCGTTGGACGAAATGCACAGGACCTTCGCCTTCCGCTTCAATGCCTCCCGGTGGGCAGTGTTGGTCTCTTCTGTATTGCCGGAGTAGCTGGAAATGATCACAAGGGTATTGCGCCCCACAAAGCCGGGAAGCACATAGTGGCGGTTGACAAGGAACGGAACCTTGAGTTCCGCCCCAAGGTAACTTTTCAGCAGGTCGCCGCCGATTGCCGAGCCCCCCAAACCGCAGAGCACGATCTCGCTGACGCCACGGACGGAGAGCGTGACCGATGCTGCCTTGCCGATGCGGATGGCTTCCCGTGCCTGGGCCGGGAATTCCTTGATCAGCCGGTACATATCCTTCGGATCGACCGCGTGCATTTCTTCGAGTGTCATGTTGGCTCCAGGTTTAGTGGCGTTTCAGAGGACTGGCCGGCCCGGAGGGATCTCCCTGTGCTCGGCTCCTTGCCGGTACAGGGGCTTCTTGCCGGGGCGCTCGTCCCGGATCTCTTCTCGAGCTCATTCAAATGGGATTTGTGGCACCTTGTTCTTGACGGTGGACGCAAGGAACTCTTTGATCTCCTCTTCCGTGGAGTAGCTGAGAATCTTGACGGCGATCCGCTTGGCATCTCGGTACTTCACCGACCGGATGATTTTTTTGATCTCCGGAAGGATGGCCGGATTGACGCTGAACTCATCCAGGCCGAGCCCGATCAACAACACGGTTGCCACGGGGTCTCCTGCCATTTCTCCGCACATCCCGACCCAGACGTGCCGCTTGTGGCCCGATTCGACGATCATCCGGATGGTACGCAGGACGGCAGGGTTGAAATGCTGGAAGAGGGCTGCCACCGAGCTGTTGTCCCGGTCGACGGCCAGCAGATACTGGATCAGGTCGTTCGTCCCGATGCTCAGAAAGTCCACCTCCTGCGCGATCTCCTCGGCGAGGATTGCCGCGGAGGGAACCTCGATCATCACGCCGATCTTGATCTTCGGGTCAAACGGCACTCCCCGTTCCGTCAGTTCTTGCTTAGCCCGCGCGAGCAGCACCTTCGCCGCCCGGACCTCCCTCATCTTGGAAACCATGGGAAACATCATCCGCACGTTCCGCCGGTTGCTGGCGCGGAGGATGGCCCGGATCTGGTCGAGGAAAAGCTCCGGCCTGTCGAGCATCACCCGGATCCCCCGCCAGCCGAGGAAAGGATTTTCCTCATGGTAAGAGTCCGGGGCGAGCTTATCCCCGCCGATGTCGAATGTCCGGAAGATCACCGGATGGGGGTGCATCCCTTCGGCCACAGTCTTGTAGACTTCGAATTGCTCGTCTTCCGTGGGATAGGTTTCACGCCCGAGCAGGAGACTCTCGGTCCGGTACAGTCCCACGCCTGCCGATCCCTGCATGCGTGCGAACTCCACCTCTTCAGGGAACTCGATGTTCGATGAGAGTTCGATCTTCCGGTGATCCGGCGTTTCCGCGTCGAGATCGGCGAGGCCTACCAGCTCTTCCTCAAACTGCCGGAAGCGCAGCGCCTTCGCCCGAAGCCCCTCGATGGTTTCCTCCCTCGGATTCACGACAACCACGCCGGCATACCCGTCGATGGCGATGCTGTCGGCCATGTGGATCTGCTTGGTCGCATTCCGGAGCCCGACCACCGCCGGGATCTTCAGCGCGCGGGAGATAATGGCGGCGTGGGAGGTGACTCCACCCAGGTCGGTGGCGTACCCCAGGATCATGTTGCGGCTGAAGATGACCGTGTCGGCGGGTGTCAGGGTCTCGGACACGACCACGGCTTCCCCTTCGAGCTTCGAGTATAGCCTTTGGTCCTGGATGTTGCGGATGATGCGATTTGTCACATCGTCGACGTCGTGCGCGCGCTCATGCATGTATTCATCGGACGCGGCGAGCATGAGCTTCTTGTATTTTCCGATCTCGTCGAAGACGATCCATTCCGAATTTTTCAGTTCCTTCCGTATCCGGTCGTCGATGGTGCCCATGAGAATCTCATCGCCGAGGATCATGATTTGCGCCTCGAAGATCCTGGCATCCCGGGAACCCAGCTTCTGCTCGGCAAAGGAGAGGATCTTCTGCAGTTCTTTCTCGGATCGGGCGATCGCGGCGTGGAGCCTCTGCAGTTCCGAGTCGACATCTTCGGGAGTGATCGGCTTCGTTTCCACGAGGGGAACATGTTTGCTGTAGAGGTATGCCGGCCCGATGGCGATGCCCGGTGCGGCGGCGATGCCTTTGATGACCAATTCCTGTCCGGATGTGTGAACGGTGTCCATGATGGTCCTGTGTGGGCTCGGTCAGTCCTCGTCAAACCCGCGGTCGAAGAGCTCCACGATTGCCGTGGCAGCCTGTTCTTCGTCGGGTCCTTCGAACTTGAGGTACAGCGTTGATCCCTGCTCGGCGGCCAGCGTCATCACGCCGATGATGCTTTTCCCGTTGATCTCGAACGCATCCTTGCGGATGTAAAAGTCGGATTGGAAGCGGGCCGCGGCTTTTACGATCATCGCTGCCGGCCGCGTATGGAGGCCGGTACGGTTCTTGATGATGATTTCGCGTTCGACCATGGCGTTCTACTGCCGTTTCACTCAGGAATTCCTGTGCACCAGTGCTTCCGACAACCACCGGAGCATGCCGGTTGCCCGGTTCCTCGGGAGCGCCCCGAGCGCGCCGACGGCCAGCGTCGTGTTCCGGCGGATCTGACGTTCGGCCTCCGCGATCACGCCAAGCCGGCGATACAACGCGGTCACTTCCGCAATGACGCGCCCGCGCTCCGATGGGGGAACGGCGCCGTGGTGCCTGACCAGCCTTTTGGTCAGCAACCGGTCGTTCCCTGTTGCGCGCTCCGCGGCCTTCAGCAGCAGAAAGGTCTTCTTTCCGGCGATGATATCTCCGCCGATCGGTTTTCCGAACCTCCCCTGGTCGGCCACGACGTCCAGCACGTCATCCTGCAGCTGAAATGCGCGTCCCAGATATCTCCCGAACTGGTGCAGCGCACAGGTCTGCCTGGAGGTGCCTCCTCCGATCACTCCCCCCATCTCTGTTGCCACGGCAATCAGGCGCCCGGTCTTCTTCTCGATCATGGTGAAATATTCCCGGAGGGTGACGTCGTTCCGGCCTTCGAATTCAAGATCGAGCGCCTGTCCTTCGCAGACCTCGATCAAACCCTCGGTCAGCAGTTCCACCAGGGGAGCCTGCACCTTTCTGGCCGTGCGCATCAGGCTGATGTACGCGAGTCCCATCAGGCTGTCGCCCACCAGCAGCGCCGTGTTGTCGTTCCACCGTACGTGCACTGCCGGCCGCCCCCGGCGGGACGACGCATGGTCCATGATGTCATCATGAACCAGCGTGAAATTGTGCATCGTTTCCACGGCCACGCCGGCGTCGAGCGCCTGCCTGATGTTGCCGCCGACCGCTTCACATGACAACAAGACCAGAACCGCGCGGATGCGTTTTCCGCCGGCTGAAAGCACGTAGTGGCAGCCGTCGTTCAGGTCGGCCGGCTTTCCACGCCTGGCCAATGTGGCGATCCGGCGGTCGACGATCTTCCGGAGTGCCGTGTAACGCCGTTCAAAGTCATGTTCCTTCATGCTGTCCACCGGGTGACAAGGGGAGCATGCTGAAGATCGGTCAGTGTCCGGGAGCCGGTCAGGAACATGATGCCCCGCAGTTCCCTGGCCCAGGACGAAAGAAGCGATCGCAGCGCCCGGGTTCCGCCGTGGTGGAGGGCCGCGAGCATCGGTCTGGCAGAGGCGACAAGGTCGGCGCCGAGGGCCATGCATTTGGCCGCGTCGAAGCCGGAGGTGATGCCTCCCGAGCCGATCAACGTGAAAGATCGGGTTTGCTTCAACAGTGCTGTCTCTCGAAGCGCTGCAGCGGTCGGGATCCCCCAATCCCAGAACCGGGAAGCGAACTCCCGGTCCCGGCTGCGAAGCACTTCGACCCCCGCCCAGCTGGTTCCGCCCGCTCCCGCAACATCAATGATGGTGACGCCGGCATCCAGCAGCCGCCCGGCCACATCTCCGGAAATGCCCGCGCCGATCTCCTTCACAATGACGGGGACCTGGAGGGTTCGCACAAGCATCGCTATTCCCTCGATGACTCCCCGGAAATTCGGTGTCCCTTCAGGCTGGAGAAACTCCTGAAGCGGATTCAAATGAACTGCGAAGGCGTCTGCCCGGATAAGGTCAACGAGCTTCCGCACGGGATCGGCCGTTTTCATGGACGCTACCTCGGCGGCGCCGATGTTTCCCACGACCGGGATTGTCGGTGCGATCTCCCGGACAATGCTGAACGTCCGGTGGAACTCCTTGCTCTGGAGAGCCTGCCGCTGACTTCCCACTCCCAGGGCGATGCCCGTCTCTTCACTTACCTCGGCGAGGCGCCGGTTGATCGCCAGTGCGCCCGCGTAACCTCCCGTCATGCACGAAACCATGAATGGAAGCGAAAGTGTGTGGCCAAGGAACCTGGTCGAAGTATCGACGTCGTCCAGATTCAGCCCGGGGAGCGCATTGTGGACGAAATCATATTGGTCAAGCCCCGTTCCCTTTTCGCGGAATCCCACGTCGCGATTCAAGGTTATGTCCACATGTTCCTTCTTGCGTGAGACAGTCTTGCGGGAAGCGGGGTCCTTTGACATTCCTGAAGTGCGATCGGTGGAGTTGGAATTTGGGAAAAAAGTAACAATTTCACCCGTGAGAATCAATCAGAACTCCCGCGCATGCGTCATTTGCCTGGCGGAAGCCTGCGTTGAGGCGTGTGATCCAGTTCACAGGCGGGGTTCCTCTCCTTGATTCTCTAGCCTTTGTTCCTTACCTTGGTGAAGTTTTGCCACGCCGTCCTTTGTCACGATCAGAGTGAACCCTTTTCATGCGTGCCATCATCCCCGTTGCCGGAGTAGGAAGCAGGCTGCGTCCGCATACGTTTACGCTCCCCAAGGTGCTGTTGAACGTAGCAGGGAAGCCCATTTTAGGCCATATTCTCGACAAGATCATCGGTGATGGCATTACCGAGGCAACCATCGTCGTCGGGCACATGAGCGACAAAATCCAGGAATTTCTCTCGTCGACGTATCCCGATTTTCGGGTGCAGTACGTCGAGCAAGAGGAACGGATGGGTCTTGGCCATGCCATCTATCTCTCCCGTGAGACGATCGGGGATGAGCCGCTGCTCATTATTCTTGGCGATACGATCTTCGACGTGGACCTGGGGCCGGTGCTTTCCGGCGGCGATTCCGCCCTCGGCGTGAAGGCGGTGGACGATCCCCGCCGCTTCGGCGTGGCGGTCGTGCGCGACGGACTGATCACGAAACTGGTGGAAAAACCGGAACAACCGATTAGTAACCTCGCGGTTGTCGGGCTCTACTTCCTGCGGAATCCCCGGTTGCTCGTAACGTGCCTCGAGGAACTCGTGGCAAGGGACATGCGCACGAAGGGAGAATATCAGCTTACCGATGCCCTGCAGCTGATGATCGAACGGGGCGAGAAAATGAGAACCTTCCCCGTCGAGGGATGGTACGATTGTGGCAAACCGGAGACGCTGCTTTCGACAAACCAGTCGCTGCTTGAGAAAAGTTCGTCCGACAGGACCATGGAAGGCGTGGTGATCAACGGACCGGTCTACATCGCCCCCACCGCGCAGGTTCGCAACTGTGTCGTCGGACCGTACGCGACGATCGGAGACTATGCCGAAGTCACGGAATCGGTCGTGCGCGATTCCATCATCAGCGAACGCGCGAAGGTGAGCAGGGTGCTCCTGGACCACTCGATCATCGGGAACGATTCGGTCGTGACGGGAGGATACAAGCGGCTGAATGTTGGCGGCTCATCGGAGATTGAAACAGACTAATTCACTGAGTAGCGATTAACATCGAGGCTTCACCATGTCATATCTCTTTACCTCCGAGTCCGTGTCGGAAGGACACCCGGACAAGGTCTGCGACCAGATCTCGGATGCTGTGTTGGATGCCATTATTGCGCAGGACAAACATGCGCGCGTCGCGTGCGAGTCGTTCGTGACCACCGGCCTGGCCTTTGTCGGCGGGGAGATCACCACATCGGCATATATCGAGGTCCAGGACATCGTGCGTCAGGTCATCCGGGACATCGGCTACACCAAGGCAGAATACCGCTTCGACGCGGAATCCTGCTCGGTGATCTCCAGCATTCATTCCCAGTCCCCGGATATCGCGCAGGGTGTCGACACCGGCGGGGCGGGTGACCAGGGCATGATGTTCGGCTACGCCTCGAACGAGACGCCGGAGTTCATGCCGATGCCGATCATCTTCGCGCACAAGCTGGTGAAGCGCCTCTCGGATATCCGGAAGAAACAACCGCAGCTCATGCCGTACCTCCGGCCCGACGCGAAGTCGCAGGTTACGGTCGAGTACAACGGCGGACGTCCGGTGCGCGTGCACACCGTGGTGGTCTCCACGCAGCATGATGCCGACGTATCGCAGAAACGCATCTGCAATGATGTCGTGAACAACGTGATCATGGAAGTCATCCCGGAAGAGCTGCGCGACAAGAAGCTGATCGTGCACGTCAACCCGACAGGGCGTTTTGAGATTGGCGGCCCGCACGGCGACACCGGCCTGACCGGGCGCAAGATCATCGTGGACACGTACGGCGGCAGGGCACCTCACGGCGGCGGGGCATTCTCCGGAAAGGACCCCTCCAAGGTGGACCGTAGCGCCGCGTATGCCACACGGCATCTCGCCAAGAACCTGGTCGCCTCCGGCCTGGCCGATGAGTGCCTTATCCAGGTCTCCTATGCCATCGGCATCGCCCAGCCGATCTCCATCCACGTCAATACCTATGGAACAGGCCGGATTCCCGACACCGAACTGGACCGGATCATCATGAAGGAAGTGGACATGACGCCGCGGGGCATCATCAAGCGGCTCGATCTGCTCCGCCCGATCTACCGCAAAACGGCAGCCTATGGCCACTTCGGCCGGAAAGAAAAGGACTTCACCTGGGAAAAGCTCGATCTGGTTGATACGCTGACTAAAGCCATCAAGTAAAAACACACACTCTGAGAGAGGCAATGGACCATAAGGAAGGTAAGTACAAAGTTGCCGACCTGAAGCTCGCAAGCGAAGGCCAGAGGCTCATCGAATGGGCCGAATCCCGCATGCCGGTGCTGATGGCGCTGCGTGAAAAGTACGCAAAAACCAAGCCCTTCAAGGGCTATCGGATTGCGGGTTGTCTCCATGTGACCAAGGAAACGGCCGTGCTCGTCAAAACGTTTGTTGCCGCCGGCGCCGAGGTGAGCTGGAGCGGATGCAACCCGCTCTCCACCAATGACGCGGTCGCCGCAGCGCTCGTGGATGAGGGGATCTCCGTGTTTGCCTGGCACGGACTGAGCGTCAAGGAATTCTACTGGTGCATCGAGGAGACCCTCAAGATGCATCCGAACCTGACGCTGGATGACGGCGCCGATCTGATCTTTACCATCCACAAAGACCATCCGGATTTCGCCGGGAAATTCGTGATCGGCGGGACGGAGGAAACCACCACGGGCGTCCACCGGCTTCGTGCCATGGCGGCCGACGGCGCGCTCAAATATCCCGTGATCGCCGTGAACGATGCGGAAACCAAGTGGGACTTCGACAATGTCTACGGGACGGGGCAGTCGACGTTGGACGGCATTCTGCGTGCCACGAGCGTGCTCCTTGCCGGAAAGAACTTCGTTGTTGCCGGCTACGGCCACTGCGGCAAGGGCGTCGCGCTCCGCGCCAAGGGGCTAGGCGCGAACGTCATCGTGACTGAGGTCAAGCCTACCGCTGCGCTGAAAGCCACGCTCGAAGGCTTCCGCGTGATGAAGATGGACGATGCAGCGAAGATCGGCGACATCTTCGTGACCGCGACCGGCGTGAGGGACGTGATCGTGAAACGCCATTTCGAGTCGATGAAGGAAGGCGCCATTGTCTGCAATACGGGACACTACGACTGCGAGTTGAACCTGAACGACCTGGCCAGGTTGATGAAATCGCGCCGGGAGATCAGGGACAACAACGAGGAATATGTCCTCAAGAACAAAGGACGGATCTACGTGCTCGCGCAGGGAAGGCTTGTGAACCTGGCGGCGGCAGAGGGACACCCCTCCGAGGTGATGGACATGTCGTTCGCAAATCAGTTCATGTCTCAGCTCCGCCTCGTGGAGTTCCACAAGAAGGGACAGAAGCCGGAAAACACCGTGCACGACATTCCACCGGAACAGGACCAGGAGATCGGGCTTCTGAAACTGTCGACGATGGGGATCAAGATCGACAAGCTGACGAGCGCGCAGGAGAAGTACATGAACGATTACAGTTCAGGCACGTAATCGGTCCGGAGACGACTCAAAAACAGAAGAAGCGACCCTCGGGCCGCTTCTTCTGTTTCAGGAGCAGGTCTGATTCAGTGTGCCGCACGTCCGGGCTTCTCAAGAACCTTCTTGATATTGAGGAGCAGGAACTCGACGGAGAACGGCTTGGTGATGTACTCGTCTGCGCCAAGCTTCAAGGCTTCGGTGGCCACGGAAAACCCGAGCCTGCCGCTCAACATGATGATCCGGCAGGGGAGATTCTTCTCTTTAATATACTTCAGCACATCCAGGCCCGACTTCCCGGGCATATTGATGTCGAGCAACAGAAGATCGTAGCCCCCCTTTTCAAGCTTCCGGATCGCCTCTGCACCGTCACCCGCCTCGTCAAGTTCGTATCCGGCATCAGTGATTTCACCCCGTACGGCGGCCCGGATGCTCGCATCATCGTCAGTGTACAGGATTTTATGGCTCATGGCTGATCGGGTCCTCTGTTGGCCATGTTATATAGCCAAACTCTCTAAGAAAATCAACCCAAAACACCCCCCGAGCTTCGTAAAAACCTCCGCTTCGTTGTATTACTATAGAGACCGGTCATCACTTACTGCCTCCCGGAGGCGAACCGATGCAACGCCCGCTTGCCCTTGCATGTCTCTTCCTTGCCGCCCAGCCCGGATGGTCCTGGCAACTGTCGGACATGGTCCTGAACGAGATCATGTATGCCCCTTCTGCTCCGGAGCCTGAGTGGATCGAGATTCTGAACAGGGGGAACGAACCCGTGAATCTCAGGAGGTGGCAGATCAGCGACGCCACGGCAACGAGGCACCTCCTTCCCTCGTCGGATATCGTCCTTGCCGCCGGCGGATATCTCCTGCTGAGCAAGGACTCTTCCGCTCTGAACGATGCGCGTGGAGCACCGCCGTGTGCCGTGATCAGCGTCTCCGGATTTCCCTCGCTCAACAACGGCGGAGATGCCATGGTGCTGCGTGATGCCGAGGGACGCACGGTGGACAGCCTCACCTATCGTCCGGAGTGGGGAGGCAATGCATATGGGTGCTCGCTCGAGCGCCGTGATGCCGATGCATCCTCCACGGAGCCAGACAACTGGGGAACGTGCGCCTCGGCCTCCCGGGCTACACCAGGGCTTCCCAATTCCATCAGGCGCCTCGGCTATGACCTTTCCCTGTCTGGAGCCCGCGTGGCTGCCGGGTTCACCCACACGCTGGCCGTGGTCATTCGGAACAGTGGAAAACGTGCGGCTGAAGGCTATGCTCTGATGGTCTATGATGACTCGAACTTCGATTCTCTCGCCGTGACCGGTGAGTTGACCGGTCAATGGACGGCGGGTGAGCCCCTGCTCCCGGGCGATTCAATATCCGTGTCGCTGGAGCTGTCCCTCTCTCCGGGAGTACATCAAATCATCGCTGTTGCCGATTTCCCCGTTGACGAGCGGCCAACGAACAACCAGGCCGTCTGCACGGCGCTGCGCCCGTTCGTCAACGGTACTCTGCTGGTCAATGAGATCATGGCCGATCCCTTGCCGGGAAGAAGCGAATATATCGAGTGTATCAATGGGGGTGAGCACGATATCGACCTGAGAGGATGGAGAGTGGCCGACCTGGCAGGTTCCGATCAGAACGTACTGATCTCGGCCGCAACGCGTGTGATCCATCCCGGAGAGATCCTGGTGCTGGCGATGGACTCCACTTTGCTCGAGCAGTTTCCCTCGCTTGCGACGGTGGATCTGCGTTGCGTGGTGATCCTTCGCGGGGCACGTCTCAATCTGAACAATGATGGCGATGCCGTGGTGATCTGCGATCCCCTTGACGCGGTGATCGACAGCGTGCTGTATTCCGCTTCCTGGCACAACCCGGATCTGTCGGACCCGGTGGGGCGGTCACTCGAAAGGATCCGCACGAACATTGCCTCGAACGATCAACGGAACTG
>JAGDMJ010000046.1 GCA_017860555.1 Bacteroidota bacterium | reverse complement strand
TCATCGGCACCCTGGCAAGGCGCGCGGAAAAAGAAGGCGTCTTCACGTACCTCGTCACGGGCGACAAAGACTTCATGCAGCTCATTTCTCCGCTCATCAAGATGTACAAGCCGGGAAAAGCCGGCGGCGAGCCGGAGATCGTGGACGAGTCAGGCGTAGCAAAGAAATTCGGCGTCGCACCGGAGCAGGTGGTGGATGTGCTGGCCTTGATCGGCGACACCTCGGACAATGTTCCCGGGGTCAAAGGCATCGGTGAGAAGACCGCGATTCCATTGATTCAGAAATATGGATCGCTTGAAGAGCTGTACAACCATGTCGAAGACATACCGCAAAAAGGGGTTCGAGAAAAACTGATCGCGAACAAGGAGACCGCTTTTCTTTCGAAGGAGCTGGTGACCATCAAGGTTGAAGCGCCGGTCCCGATCGACTTCCATGAACTCCGGGTCTCCCAGCCTGACACCCCGCGGTTGTTGCGACTGTTCGAGGATCTGGAGTTCAAGCAGCTCGCAGAAAAGATGCGCGCCGCGGACCAGCCCGTCTCTCTCCCCGCCCCTGCACCGGCACCAGAGGCGGCGCCCCCGCCTGTTGCCGCCGACATCTCGATCGACGTTGCATCGACGACCACGCGCGATATCACCACGGACGAGCACGATTACCATTGTGTGACGTCCGAGGACGCGCTGAACGAACTCTGCGCGAAGCTGACGAGGTGCGAGAGGTTCGCCGTTGACACGGAGACAACCTCGAAAAACCCACTTCTCGGAGTCCTCATCGGGCTTTCGTTCAGCACCTGCGACCGGGAAGGGTATTACGTTCCGGTCCGGATGGAACCGGTCGGATCGGACGCGGAACCCGCTCTGTTCAGCGCAAGTGAGGTGACACACAGCGGACGCCGTAATCACCTGGTCGATTGCCTGGACGCCCGGCTTGTGTTGACGAAGCTCAAGCCGATCCTTGAAGATCCGTCCATCGGCAAGATCGGGCAGAACATCAAATACGACATGCTCGTGCTGTTGAACAACGGCGTTGAACTGGAAGGGGTGGCCTTTGACACGATGGTGGGCAGCTACATCTTGCGCGCCGACGGGCAGCATAACCTGGATGCTCTGGCGCTTGGTACGCTCAACTACCGCACCATTACTTTTGAAGATCTGGTGGGAAAAGGGAAGAACCAGAAGCTCATCACCGAAGTCGCCCTCAAGGAGATTGCCGACTACTCGGCCGAAGACGCAGATATTACGATGCGGCTCTATTCCTCCCAGGCACGCGAGTTGCGCGACCTGGGGCTCCTCTCCCTCTGTGAAGAAATGGAATTTCCGCTCATCCCTGTGCTGGCGCGGATGGAGTGCGCGGGCATCTCCCTGGACCTCAAGCACCTCGAAGGGATGTCCAAGGAGATGGACCGGCAGCTCCAGGCCCTCGTGACGGAGATCCACCACGATGCCGGCGGACCGTTCAATATCAATAGCACCCAGCAGCTGGGCGACGTGCTCTTCAACAGATTGAAGCTCCCGACGCAACGAAAGACAAAGACTGGGTTTTCCACCGATGTGAATGTGCTTGAATCCCTTCGCGGGCAACATCCGATCATCGAAAAGATGCTGGATTTCCGCCAGATCACAAAGCTCAAGTCCACGTATGTCGATGCGCTCGCTTCGCTGATCCACCCACGCAGCGGGCGTGTGCACACCTCCTTCAACCAGACCGTGGCATCCACGGGACGCCTCTCTTCAAGTGACCCGAATCTTCAGAACATCCCGATCCGCTCCGAGATCGGGCGTTCCATCCGCGCCGCGTTCGTGCCCGCGAACGGCATGGAGTTGCTTTCCGCCGATTACTCGCAGATCGAACTCAGAGTAATGGCTCACGTCAGCGGCGACCCGGGACTTGTGGAGGCATTCAAGAACAACGAAGACATCCATACCACGACCGCAGCGAAGGTCTTCGGAGTGGACTCGAGGGGGGTTACTCGGGACATGCGACGGAAAGCAAAGGAAGTGAACTTCGGTATCATGTACGGCATCGGGCCGTTCGGTCTGGCGGCACGCCTGGGCATTCCACAGAGCGAGGCCCGCGACATCATAGCGCGATATTTCGAGCGGTTCCCAGGGGTGAAGCAATATATCAATGACACGATTTCCGGCGCACGGCAGAACGGCTATGTCGCCACACTCTACGGCCGACGACGCTACTTCGCCGACATCAACAGCCGCAATCAGAACATCCGGGCAAATGCCGAACGGGCGGCGATTAATATGCCCATCCAGGGCACTGCCGCCGACATGATCAAGGTCGCGATGATCCGGATCGACGGCGATCTCCGGAAGAAGAAACTCAGGAGCCGGATGCTCCTGCAGGTGCATGATGAGCTGGTGTTTGAGATCCCGCCGGCCGAGTTGGAGGCAATGAAGACGCTCGTGACAGAACGGATGCGACACGCGATGCCGCTGAATGTGCCGGTGAACGTGGACCTCGGGGTGGGCAAGAACTGGCTTGAGGCGCACTGAGGTGGCACGTGGCCTCTGACACGCGGCAGGGATCAACACTTGGCGATCGCCGACGGCTGACCCGTGCCACCCGCCACCTCATCTAACGCAGAGACATCCTGTCATTCCACCGCAACTCCTTTTTGAATGCCCGCAGGTCGGTCCTGCTATCGATCACCACGCACTCGATCCCGAGCATTTCGGCGAAGTCCTCCACATACTCGGCGTCGATCGCCTGGCTGAACGCCGTATGGTGTGCACCACCCGCGTAGATCCATGCCGTCGCGGCAATCTCGAGATTTGGTTTGGGCACCCAGAGAGCGCGCGCGACCGGCAACCGGGGAAGATCCTTGTCGGGCCGAACAACCGTGACCTCGTTGACGATCAATCGGAACCGGTTCCCCAGATCGATCATGGACACGTTGATCGCTTCGCCGGTGGGCACATCAAAGACGAGCCGGGGCGGATCCTCCTTCCCCCCGATGCCGAGATGATGCACCTCCAGTTTTGGCTTCGAGGACGCAATGGACTCACACAACTCAAGCATGTGCGCACCGAGCACCTTCATACCGGCGGGATCAAGGTGATATGTGTAGTCCTCCATGAAGGAAGTCCCACCTTTGAGACCTGAGGACATCGTCTTCAGCGCCCGGACCATCATCGCCGTCTTCCAGTCCCCTTCCGCGCCAAAGCCATATCCCTCATTCATCAACCGCTGCACCGCGAGCCCCGGAAGCTGCCGGAGGCCGTGAAGGTTTTCGAATGTTGTGGTGAACGCCTTGCACTCCCCCTTGCCAAGGAAAGCGCGCAGGCCCAATTCGATCCTGGCACATTCCACTACGTTTGCTCTCTTTTCTCCCCCCTCGCGTGCGGCGGGGTCGAGGATGTATTCGTCTTCATAGGCCGCCACGAGTTGCTTCACCTTCGCTTCAGGAACACTGTTCACACATTGAACCAGATCCCCTACACCGTACCCGTTCACCGAATACCCAAGCGTCGTCTGTGCCTCCACCTTGTCCCCTTCCGTGACGGCCACTTCACGCATGTTGTCGCCAAACCGGACGACGCTTCCACCGCGCATGTCCGCCAGGGCCGCCGCAACCCTCATCCATTTGCCGACCTGCATGTGCACGCGCGGCTCCTGCCAGTGCCCCACAACGACTTTCCGGCTTTTCCTCATTCTCGCACAGATGAACCCGAATTCGCGGTCACCGTGAGCCGCCTGGTTGAGGTTCATAAAATCCATGTCGATGCTGTCCCAGGGAATGTCCCGGTTGTATTGCGTGTGCAAATGGAGCAGCGGCTTTTGCAGGGCGTTCAGCCCCGCGATCCACATTTTCGCCGGAGAAAATGTGTGCATCCACGTGATCACTCCAACACATTGCGCGTCGTTGTTCGCGTCGCGCATCACATTCAGGATCATGTCAGGCGACGTCACCACCGGTGTGCAGAGAACCGGAAACGGGACTGCGTGCGCCTGATTGAGGCCTTGGACGATCTTTGTCGAGTTTTCGGCGACTTGCTGGAGAACTCCCGGGCCGTAGAGATGCTGGCTGCCGGTGATGAACCACACACGGTATTGCTTTATGTCGATCATGGGTTTGTCCTTGTGACCGGGCTTGGGGCTGGTGTGCGGAAAGTGAAGTGCGATCTGATTGTATGATATATACGGTTCAATTACCCGGGAATCAAGCCCCTTAGACGGTCGGACTTCTTTTTCCGGGTCGGTACGAAGGACAGAGAATGAGAGAGCCCCGGAAAACGAATCCCGAGGCGCTGGCTGGCGAGTTCGTCAATGTTACGCTGTATGACTACGCGGAGGTTTTCCTGTTCAACAGCAGCGTGATCCCGAACAGGATCAACGCAATCGGCCAATACTGCCGGATCGCCTCCACGACATCCCAACGGTCAAAGTGGCCCATCTCGGCAAGGACCATGATCGATCCCGTCGCAACAAAGAACAGGGCGGGAACAATCACGTGCCACTCGCGCGGGCGAACCGCGAACATCATCAGGAATCCCACCCCTACCAGCACGACTGTCCAGGGAAAGAGGAGATACGAGGAGATGTAGACCACGCCGAGATCTTCCAGCGACTGGTATCCGCCCAAACCCAGGAGCACTGTTCCCCAGAAGGCTGCCCCGGGGCGGCCCGTCGTGAAGGCGGTAACCAGCTTAAATGCCCCGAAGATCGCAAGGGCTCCCCAGAGGGCGGCGTGCCAGCTGACATTCACCACTCCAAGCCGGTGCAGGAGCATCGCAGCGCCTATCACGATCAATCCCACACCAAACCAGGGAAATCGCGCTTTAAATGTATCCATGAGAGCGTACCTTCGCATGTCCGTGAGCTTTGACTCGTGGGCTCAGGAGACCGGGTCTGTCGCCGGCACGACCGGTTCCTGTGGAACGACAATGGCCATCGCTATGTACAAGAGCAACATGAATCCAAACGAAGCGAACGCCGCGATCACGAACAGCAGCCGGACGATTGTTGGATCTGTGTTGACGTGGTTCGCGATCCCACCGCACACGCCAAGGAGCTTCTTTTCGGCCCGCGATCGGTAGAGCCGGTTCGTACGGGGAGGCACGGGCTCCGCGGCAACAGGCTCACCGGTTGGCGTATCCGCCGGCTTCGGTTCGGCTGAGGCCATGATCCCGTTTCTGCCGCCGTACAGGAACACCACACCGGCCAGGATCAGCAGCAGGGGAAGCATGATACCCCATGAAAAGCCCCACCACTCATGCCAGATCGGAACCCCGAGGTTGTCCAACAACAGGAGGGCACCAAAGGCGATCAGGAGCGCTCCCCAGAACTTCCCGTTTGCCCCGTGCGACCGAGGGGTGGCCGGAACCTCTGCGACAACTGTTCCGGGCGGCGCGGCAGGCATCACGATCATAGCCACGATGTAGAGTATGATCCCCGTTCCTCCAAAGAGCGTCAACAAAACCCAAAGCACGCGAAGAAGGGTCACGTCGAGCCCGAGATACTCGGCAATGCCTCCGCAGACACCATCGATCATGCGCTCCGTGCGCGATTTGTAGAGACGTTTTGCGGCCATGGTTGCTCCCATAGGGAAGTGGAAAGGTCCATCTAGTAATACGCACCAGAAAAGGGGATGTTACGCGGTGGATTTGTCATGAATTGTCACCAGGGGGCGCTACGCCGGGCCCGGCTTCTTGCCACAAAAGCACAACCAGATGAGGGGAAAAGCAAAGCCCCGCTTGTGGCGGGGCTCCCTTTCAACTGAAAAATGTGTGAAACGGATTCGTTACACCTCCATGATCTCCTTCTCTTTTTGCCCCAGGAGCGTGTCGATGTCCTTGATGTACTTGTCGGTCGCCTTCTGAAGGTCGTTCTCTCCCCTCTTGCGCTCATCCTCGGAGAAATGCTCGGCCTTCTCGGATTTCTTGAGGTGCTCGATGCCGTCCCTCCGGATGTTTCGCACGGCGATCTTCCCTTCCTCGCCGAACTTCTTGGTCAGCTTCACCAGTTCACGCCTGCGCTCCTCGTTCAACGGAGGGATCGGGATGCGGATAATCTCGCCGTCTTTCAGAGGATTGAGCCCCAGATTCGCCGTCTGGATGGCCTTTGCCACAGGCTCAAGCATGCTCTTATCGTACGGTTGGACGGTCAGCGTGTGGACATCGGAAACGCTGACGTTCCCCACATGATTCAGGGCGGTCATGGTCCCGTAGTAGTCAACCTTGATCCCATCCAACAGCACCGTTGTCGCCTTCCCTGTCCGGATCTTGATGAGCTCCTGACGAACCACTTCCAGAGCCTTATGCATCTTGTCTTCGGCTTCTTTCAGGATTTGCTTGACCATGAAATCCTCCACTAGCTATTTTCAATGAGAGGTGAAGGCAATTCCATCACTTTGGTCCCCACCGGTTCCCCCAGGACGATCCGTTTCAGATTGCCGGGCGTGTTCATGTTGAAGACCAGGATGGGAAGCTTGTTCTCCCGGCAGAGCGTAATCGCGGTCATATCCATGACCTTGAGCTCCTTCCGGAGCACATCAACGTAGGAGATTTCTTTGAAACGGAAGGCCGCCGGGTTGCGCTCGGGATCGGAGTCGTAGACCCCATCCACACGGGTTCCTTTCATGATCACGTCGGCTTCGATCTCAACTGCCCGCAGGGCGGCCGCCGTATCCGTCGTAAAGTACGGATTGCCCGTGCCCGCACCGAAGATCACGATCCGGTCCTTCTCCAGGTGGCGGATCGCGCGGCGGCGGATGAATGGCTCTGCGATCACGTCCATTCGAATGGCGGACATGAGCCGGGTGATCATCCCTTCGCGCTCCAGAGCACTTTGCAGTGCCAGGGAATTGATGAGCGTGGCCAGCATGCCCATATGGTCCCCGGTGACCTTGTCGATGCCGGTGGAGGAATTCGAGACGCCGCGGAAAATGTTCCCGCCCCCGATCACGATGCCGACCTGAATGCCGAGATCCTGGACGGCCTTGATATCCACCGCATAGCGTCTCAACACCTGATGGTCGATCCCGAACTCCTGATCTCCCATCAGCGCTTCGCCGCTGAGCTTGAGCAGCACTCTTCGGTAGGCCGGCTTCGTCATCTTACTGTGCCTCTTCGCCGAGGTGGAACCGGACGAATCTCTTGACCGTCACCGGCTTGCCGGCTCTGGCGCCTGTCTCGTTCAGATATTCCTTGATGGTCTTGCCGGAATCCTTGATGAAGATCTGTTCCGTCAGGCAAACCTCCTGATAGAACTTCTCGAGGCGCCCTGTCGCGATCTTGTCCACGATATGCGGCGGCTTGCCCTCGTTCTTCGCCTGGGTCCGGTAGATCTCCATCTCCCGCTCGATCACCGACTTGTCCACCTGGTCGCGCGTAATGACCATCGGGTTCATCGCAGCGATCTGCATGGCCACGTCGCGCCCGGCACCGCCCGCGGCATCGGCCCCATCGAGGCCGGCGAACTCCACAAGCACGCCGATCTTGCTTCCCAGGTGCGTGTACGATCCCACCGAGCCTGCTTCGGCCTGATAGATCGCATAGCGCTTCACGTCGATCTTCTCCCCCACCTTCGCCAGGAGGTCATGGAGACGCTCTGCGACCGTCTTGCCTTCTTCGGTCCGGAGGGCCGCAACGCGGTCCAGGCTGTCGGGCTTTTCTTTCTCGATCGCCTGTGCGACTGCGTTGGCGAAGCCGACAAAATCCTCGCTGCGCGCGACAAAGTCCGTCTCACAGTTGATTTCGACGATCACGCCGGTCTTCCCGTCGTTGCCGATGCGTGTGACGATCGCGCCTTCTTTCGCGGAGCGGTCAGCGCGCTTTGCGGCAACCGCTGCACCTTTCTTACGAAGATATTCGATGGCCGCGTTCACGTCTCCGCCGGTCGATTCCAACGCCCGCTTGCAATCCATCATGCCGGCCCCGGTCTGATCCCGGAGTTTCTTGATCATGTCACTGGTAATTTCCATGGTCTCTTTCACTGGTTAAGATCACTTCGTTGCCGCTCTGCCCTCGGCTGCCGGGGCGCTGTCTTTCCCTTTGTTCTCCTGCTCGCCGGCCATCTCCATCTGGCGGGCCGATGACCGTTCCTTTCCTTCCAGAACGGCGTCCGCGAACGCCTTCGTCACGACCTGGACCGATTTGATCGCATCGTCGTTGGCGGGGATCAAATAGTCGACCTCCTCCGGATCGCAGTTGGTGTCCACGATCGCGAAGACCGGAATGCCGAGGCGCCGGGCTTCCTTCACGGCGATGGATTCCTTCTTCGTGTCAACCACGAAGAGCGCACCGGGAAGGCGCGTCATGTCGACGACGCCGGAGAGGACGTTGTTCAGCTTCTCTTTCTCACGGAGCAGGAACAGGCCTTCCTTCTTGGTCAACTTGTCGAACGTGCCGTCGCTTTCCATCTTCTCGATGTTGGTAAGGCGCTTGACGCTCTTCCGGATCGTGGTGAAATTCGTCAATGACCCGCCGAGCCAGCGCTCGCTGACATAGAACTGTCCGGTACGCACGGCCTCTTCCCGGATGACGTCCTTCGCCTGTTTCTTGGTGCCCACAAAGAGCACGCGCTTCCCCTCCGCCACGATGTTGCCGATGGCGTTGCAGGCTTCCTCCAACAGGAGGGCGGTTTTCATGAGGTCAATGACATGGATCCCGTTGCGCTCCATGAAAATATAGGGACGCATCTTGGGGTTCCAACGGCGGGTAAGGTGGCCGAAATGGCATCCGGCCGCGAGTAACTCGGCGACTTGCACGCGAGGCATGAGGTGTTCCTTCTATTTGAGTTGATTCGTCTACCCCCTTCTACTTCCGGCGGAATCCCGTTACCGGGACACTCCCGCCGGAATCCAGGGGTATGTTTATTTACAGCAAAAAACCGGTTAGCGCTTGGAGAACTGGAATCGCTTGCGCGCTTTCTTCTGTCCGTATTTCTTCCGCTCCACCATACGCGGATCGCGGGTCATGAACCCGGCCGCGCGGAGAGGGGCGCGATTCTCTTCGTTCAAGGAGACCAGTGCCCGGGCGATGCTGAGGCGGATCGCGCCGGCCTGACCCGTGGTGCCGCCTCCTTCGACATTCACCCGCACATCGTATTTGCCTGCCGACTGCGTGACCTCCAGCGGCTTTACCACGTCATGCCGCAGGGTCTCCAGCGGAAAGAACTGCTCAAGTGGTTTCTTGTTGATCGTAATCTTGCCGGACCCCGGCGTCAGGATCACCCGGGCGACCGCTGTTTTTCTGCGTCCAACGGACGCGCTGCTCTGTGGATGCATTCTGGTGTCGATCTCCTACTTCTTCGATGAGTTATTGAAGGAATACGCTTCGGGCTGCTGCGCAGCGTGAGGATGCTCGGCACCCGCATACACTTTCATTTTCTTGAAGATCTGGCGCCCCAGCTTGTTGTGCGGGAGCATTCCCTTGACGGCGTGTTCAAAAATGCGCCCGGGGTTCTTCTGCATGATGTCCCCGAACTTCTCCCAGGTCGCCCCGCCCGGGTAGCCAGTGTAATGGAAGTATTCCTTCAACTCGGAACGCTTCCCCGTCAGCTTGATCTTCGCGGCGTTGATGACGACGACAAAGTCTCCCAGATCCGCGTTCGGCGTGAAGACCGGTTTGTGTTTCCCGCGCAGCAATCGCGCAATCTCCGTCGCAACACGGCCCAGGGTCTTCCCCTGCGCATCGATGAGATGCCACTTCCGCTGGATATCTGTCTCCTTAAAAAAACGTGTTGCCTTGTCCACGGCTTACTCCTGAAAGAATATTGACGAAAACGCGAGGCTGGAAAAGCTTACAAATTTAAACAAAAACGAGGGAAAAGTCAACTGCAAACGCGCAATCATCATGGGCAGGAAACACAAGCATCCGACTCGCACGCGGAATTCGGTCGGCCGCTCTACGAAGAGAGAAACGAACACCTGGCCACAACGTACTCAAAACTCACGCGAACGTCGCTTGTTCTGTTCCTCGCAGATCATACCTGGCCTTCCGCATGGTACGACGATCTCACCAACGGCCCGGACTCAACATGTCGAAAGCCCTCCTCCAATCCCCTCTCTTTGAACATCCTGAATTCATCCGGATGCACATAGCGGTCAACGGGGAGGTGGTCTTTCGTGGGTTGCAGGTACTGTCCCAGTGTCAGAATATCACATTCCACGTTTCTCAGGTCCCGCATGACCTCCAGGACCTCTTCGGGTTCCTCTCCAAGGCCCAGCATCAGCCCGCTCTTGGTGACCATCCCCTTCTTCTTCGCTCTCCCAAGGAGCTCGAGCGAGCGGGGGTATTTGGCCTGGGGACGGACCGCCTGATAGAGCCGTGGAACCGTCTCGGTGTTATGATTCACAATGTCTGGACGCGCGTCCACCACGATGTCGAGGGCCCATTCGACTCCCCGGAAATCAGGGATGAGCACTTCGATCTTGATCGATGGGTTCACCAGGCGCGCTTGCCGGATGGTCTCGGCGAACACGGCCGCGCCACCGTCCGGCAACTCGTCACGGTTCACAGAGGTGATCACCGCATGTTTGATCCCCATGCTCCGGATCGCCCCGGCTACGCGGTATGGCTCTTCCAGATCGAGCCCGACCGGACGCCCGGTTTTCACGGCACAGAAGCCGCATGACCGGGTACAGATGTCGCCGAGAATCATGAACGTCGCCGTGCCTGCATTCCAGCACTCTCCCATGTTCGGACACCTCGCTTCCTCACACACCGTGTGAAGCTGCTGCTGCCCCATCAATCCCTTCAGCCTCGAGAAATTTTCGCCGAGCGGGACCTTGACCTTGAGCCAATCCGGCCGCTGCCGGCGTGGTGAGGGCTCGGGAAGCACCGATTCCTGAAAAATGAAATCCATACGCTCCTTCAGAACTTCATGCTTGTATCAAACTTCTGCAGATTCTGCACGACCTCTTCCAGAAACATCCCGCCCAATGCGCCATCCACCACCCGGTGATCAAACGAAAGCGTGAAATAGGCGATCGACCGTATGGCGATTGCATCGTTGATCACCGCAACCCGCTTCTTGATCGCCCCGGTTCCCAGAATCGCGACCTGCGGCTGGTTGATGATCGGCGTCCCGAAGAGCGTGCCGAAGACCCCGTAGTTCGAGATCGTGAACGTGCCTCCCTGGATGTCATCCGGGGTCAGCTTCTTGGATCGGGTTCGTCCGGCAAGGTCGTTGACGGCGCGGGCATACCCGAGGAAGTTCTTTTCTTCGGCATGCTTGATCACCGGCACGATGAGCCCGTTTTCCGATGCCACGGCAATACCAAGATTGATGAAGTTCTTCTTGATGATCTTGTCCCCTTCAATGGAGCAGTTGATGAGGGGATACTTCTTTATGGATCTCACCACGGCATCCACGATGTACGGGGTATACGTGAGTTTGAATCCTTCCCTGCCTTCGAACGCTGCCTCGTTCGCCGCCCGATGTTTCACGATCTCCGTCATGTCCACCTCGTGAACGGCCGCGACGTGCGCTGAGGTCTGGACGCTGTTCACCATATGCTGCGCCATCCGCTGCAGCACGTTGCTCATCTGAAGTATTTCATGGTCCGGCGACGGATACTTGGACCGGAGCGAAGGCGCGTCCACGGGCCTGGCTACAATGCCGCCCGGCGCCATGGCGGCCGGAGCCGTGCCCTCTTCCTCAGGCTGTGGAACCGTCGCAGGTGCGGTCTTCGAGGGGTCTCCTTGCGGGGCCCCCTCTTTCTTTGCGGCAACATAGTTCATCAAATCTTTTTTCGTGAGTCGCCCGTTTTCTCCCGTTCCAGGCACCCTCTCCAGTTCACCCAGTGATATCCCTTCCGTCCGGGCGATAGTCAGAACCAAAGGTGAATAAAACCGCCCTTCCGTCGTCGGTTGAGGCTGCCGGGAGGCCTCCTGCTGGGCGGGAGGAATGGAACGTGCCTGCCCGGATTCGGCCTTTGGTGCGGGACTTTTCTGCTCAGACAGGGCCGGGTCCGCTTTCGCGCTCTTTGCCGGGGTCCCCAACGCGGCACTGCCCCCATCAGTCTCCAGGTATCCGATCACCGTCCTCACGGCTACCGTCTGGTTCTCCGGGACGACGATTTCGGCGAGAGTCCCCGCGGCAGGCGACGGGATCTCCGAATCCACCTTGTCCGTGCTGATCTCCAGCAGGGTCTCATCCTTCCTGACCGTCTCTCCTACTTTCTTGTGCCACTTCACGATCGTCCCTTCGACAATACTCTCCCCCATTTGCGGCATCACGACTTCGATCCTGGACATGCGCAATCCTCCTGTGAATTTAAAACGCGCTTAACTCCCGGAGCGCCCGAACGATCCCTGGCGTGTCCGGGAGGATTCTTTCTTCGAGCGTCGGAGCAAACGCTACCGGTGTGTCGAGAGCAGTGACACGCCGGACCGGTGCATCGAGATACTGGAAAGCGTGCTCGGCGATCAACGCTGCCACTTCACCGCCGATCCCGCCCGTGAGATTGGCCTCGTGGACGATCAGAACTTTCCCGGTGGCCTTTGCTGACTCGATGATCAGGTCGCGATCAAGCGG
>JAGDMJ010000045.1 GCA_017860555.1 Bacteroidota bacterium | reverse complement strand
GCTTCGGCACAGCTCACTGTATTGATTATAGTAGGAGTGGCCATTAAAGGGGAGAATGGTGCCACCGTAGACCCTGATGTCTTTCGCATGCGCTTTGACAACCATCTGCTGGTACGCAGCGATGAGATTCGCTGAAGTTGCGGTTGCAGCATTCGCCGAGCGGACACCACCAATATCATTGACTCCCGTGAAAACGATGGCCCAACGTACCCCATGTTGACCCAGTATGTCTCGCTCAAATCGGCTCACTCCGGTCGGCCCCAAACCTCCGGAAAGCACAGCATTGCCGCCAATGCCCATATTGAGCACGCCCACGTGCAGGGTACTCGAGTCCTTAAGTAGAGACTCTGAAAGCATATCTGGCCACCGATTCTGCATGTTCGTTGTTGAACCCCGGCCATCGGTGATGGAGTTGCCAAGGATGGCAACGCTTGCCGCAGATGCCGGCCCCAACACATCAATCGCATTGATGCTGTACCAATGATCGGTAGTGACAGCGCCGGAAAAGTCCACCCGGGATACGGCATTCCCGGTCAGCAGGTAGGACGTAGTTCTTGACCCGGGATGGCCGGTTAGGCCCGTGGGACTATTGCCAAAACAGATCGTCAGGGCAATATCCATCCGCGGCTGTAGAGCAAATTGGAAGGGGTCCGACGTCACTGCAGCGCCTGCCGCAATGGTTATCTCCGATTTTCCCCCGAAGGAAAGAGCCCTGTCGGTCGTCGAATCAATGGTACCGCCACCTTTCGAGACGGCACAATGAACTGCCAGGAACGACACAGGAGTCGTGCTAAACTCGTTTGAAAATCTCACTCGCACGCTGTCCCCCCCAATGGAAACGCGGACAATCTGACGTAGCGTGTTGTTGCTCAAACCCGGTGAGGGCGGATTATTCCCGGGCTCCACCAGTTGTGGTGCCGTGCCCCACGTTCCAACCCATTTTAAGGAAGACCCGGGATCGCCTGTCGATCCCGCGTGGCATGCGGACAAAAAACCCAATGCCAGAAGTATTACGGGTAGACTCGCCCGGAGGCGAAGCATAGAGGGAAAAAATCGAACCAATGAACTGTCAGAAATAGTATTCATTGTCCTTCCTCACCACGAGTGACTGTAACAACAGAGGTAAAGCTGACCTGTGACCAATATAGACAAAAACGACACAACAGACACCGAGAAAGTGGTCATTTCATCCGGATCCGTTCGTTACCTGACAGGGGCATGGCGATCTACGTTTGTATTCATTATATTGTCCTACGAGGAATTTACCTCAGGGCTGTTCAAGTACTTGGATACCGAAGCCAGGGAGCACGTCACCAACGTCGGCGTCAATAACCGAGAGCAAAAACATGAGTCCTATTTTTGAGAGATACTTTCGTATCTGCCCGCGCTCCGGCAGACTTGTTGGTTTCAAGACCCCGAAGGCCTTCGCCGTGGTTTTGGCGCCGGCCATTGGCCTCCTCGCCCTCGGGTGGATAGTGTTCCGGGTTGCCACGAAGCCGAGCCGTATTGCCTATCCATGTGTGCGTACCGCCATGCCGCTGGCGTCGAGCTTCATCGTCTACCTTCTCTTCGTTGGTGCGTCACTGGGTCTCTGGATGAAGGCCAGGAAACGGCAGACGATCACAGCCATGATTCTCACGTCCGTGCTGGCCTTCACTGGACTCTTCCTCTCGTATACCTTCGTCAATAGACCCGCGACCGCAGTCGAGAGCCAACTCCCAACCCTACACCTGAATGCGAACGAGCCGATCGGCACTGCGGTCGGTATCTTTCCTGGGAGAGTTGTCTGGGTGCACCGGCCTGAAGCGACAAGGGACAGCTGCGTTCCGACATCGGTCGGCCACGAATGGTTCCGGCCCGAGAGTTACAACCAGCGTGTGGTCGATACAATGGTGTCCGCGGCGATCCGCAGGCTGACCGGCACGTCGACTGATTCCGCCGCCTGGAGTTCTATCTTTCTGTATCACAATGCCACTCGCGGGAAGGGGGCCGTGGAGTATGCGGCGGGAGAGAAGGTCTTTATCAAGACAAACGCGACGAGCAGCTGGAGCGGCCAATTCAGAACTACCGACCTGTCGTACAACACAAGCGCCTCCTACTATGCGGTCTCCGAGACATCGCCTGGAGTCGTCCTATCCGTCCTGCGTCAACTGGTGAATGTCGTCGGCGTAGCCCAGTCAGACATTTACGTCGGCGATCCCATGAAGCATATCTATAAACACTGCTACGATCTCTGGCATGCCGAGTTTCCGGATGTCCACTATCTGGACACCGACGGCTACACCAACCTTGGGAGAGAGAAAGCCCTCAGAAGCTCAACCGCATGGATCCATTATTCGGACAAGGGGACGGTTCTCAAGGCGGGCGGAACCACCGGCGCAGCCGTCACAAAGGATTCACTCTACGCGATCTTTGAGAACGCCGAGTACCTGCTCAACATTCCGATGTTGAAAGGACACAAACGGGCAGGGGTCACCATGTTCGCGAAGAACCACTTCGGGTCACATACGCGACCCGGGGCCTCGCAACTGCATGGCGGGTTGGTGGCACCGAATGAGTACCCAAACTCTCCATATCGCGGGGACTACGGGATGTACCGGGTCCAGGTGGACCTGATGGGGCATCAGCTCCTCGGCAGGAGGAATCTGTTCTACTTGATGGACGCGTTGTGGGCGACCGATTGGGAGCTGCATATTCCGTTGAAATGGAAGATGGCCCCGTTCAACGACGATTGGATGTCTTCTGTGTTTGCTTCCTTTGACCCTGTTGCGATTGAGTCCGTGGGATATGATTTCCTCCGCTCAGAGTTCACCGCAGCCCGTGGCGCGGGCACATATCCTCAGTTGAATGCGGTCGATGACTATCTCCACCAGGCCGCCGACAGTGCAAACTGGCCCGTCGGGATTCGATATGATCCGGAAAACGACGGGACGGTGATCGCCAGTCTCGGAACCCATGAACATTGGAACGATAGTCAACTGATGCAGTATTCCAGAAACCTGGGAACGGGCGAAGGCATCGAGCTTGTCGGAGAAGAGGCAACGACCTCCGCGAATGAGGTCCGGCCCGCCATCGCAAGCCAGATGATGCTGGATCAGAACTATCCGAATCCGTTCAATCCGAAGACACGAATCAGTAGCCAGTTGTCAGTAGCCGGCAATGTCCGATTGGTCATCTATGATGTGCTGGGGCAAGAGGTAGCCGTGCTTGTCAACGAGAGGCGAGAAGCAGGTCGCTACCAGGACACTTTCGATGGGAGCGGTCTGGCAAGCGGGATATACGTCTACTGCTTGAGCGTGGGGGGATTTGTCGAGGCACGCACGATGCTCTTGCTCAGATGACGGATTCCGCCTGGAAATCGGCGGGTCAGCGAGTGGTAAGCGCGCGGTGAATGCTCCTGGTCCGCTGAAGGACGCCATGGAATCTGACGTCTGATGCTTGACTTCTCATTTTGATAAACGACACCACCCCCCACCTGGGCCCTCTTGCTTCCCGAGTCCCCCCGCTCTATATTTCCCTTACACACTGATGAGCGCACGTCCCACCATTCTTTCGAGGCCGTATGGATTCCGTTCTCATTGTTGATGATGATCCCGGTGCACTTCTACTTATCAAGACGATCCTCTCAAACAAGGACTATCAGCTTGTCACTGCGGCAGACGGCGAGGAGGCCAGACTGTTGCTGGAAAAGGATCCCGACCAGTTTCTTGCGGTCATTCTGGACTGGGACATGCCGAAGATGAGCGGGATCGAGTTGCTTTCGTGGATCAAGGCCCAGCCTGCGTTGGAGGATATCCCGGTGGTCATGCAAACAGCGATGGATTCTTCTGAACAAATCAGACAGGGGATCGATGCCGGAGCATTCTACTACCTTACGAAACCTTTCGACAAGCAGCTCCTCCACTCAGTTGTCAGGGCCGCCCTGATGGATTCGCGCTCCAAACGGGCACTGGTGAAGAAACTGAAGCAGAGCGAAAATCCGTTTGAGTTGCTGATCGAAGGGACCTTCAGATTCAGAAGTCTCACTGAAGGCGAACGCCTGGCGGTCTGGATCGCCAATGCCTGCGCCTCCCCTACAAGGGCAATGCAGATTACCGAACTCATCACCAACGCTATCGAGCATGGCAATCTCGGTATTACGTACGACGAGAAAACCGAGTTTGTCTCCAATGGCACCTGGTCCGCCGAAGTGGAACGGCGTTTGGCTTTACCACAGCATCGCAAGAAGATGGTCTCCCTCACGGTCAGCAAGCACAGTCATGGACTCACGGTGCTTGTTGAGGACGAGGGGCCAGGGTTCGACTATTCGCGCTATGTCAAGTTGGATGAATCGCGAGCGTTCGACAACCACGGGCGAGGGATCGCTCTCGCCGGATCGTTCCTGGAACTGCAGTTCCTCGGCAAGGGGAACAGAGTACTTGTCACGATACGGGACGACAGACCCGGGAACGGGTCCCAGGCACGGGATGCGGGAGCATGATATGAGTGGCGGGAGCATGTTGAAAACCTGGTTTGAGAAGATGCGGCACTCACTCCGCCACCGTCTTCGCACATCCGAGGGTGGAGCCGCGAAGTCCCCGATTGCTGAGGCGGGACTGGGAACAATCCAGGAACTCCTCTTCCAGCTGCTGGAGACAATTCCTGCGGGCGTGTTCATCCTGGATGCAAAGGGGAAGCCAGTGTACGCGAATCAGATGGCTCAGCGGCTTCTGGGAAAAGGGATCGCTCGCGAACAGGGACCGGATCAACTGGCGCAAGTCTATCAGGCCTACCTTGCAGGGACCTCTGATCAATATCCGACATCCAGGATGCCGATCGTGCGCGCGCTGTCGGGCGAGTCAAGCATGATAGCAGACATGGAGATTCACCGGCCCGATGGCATTGTCCCCCTTCAGGTATGGGGCGCTCCTATCGTCGACGCCCGGGGGGAGTTGGTCTATGCCACAGCCGTGTTCAGCGACATAACCGACCGGAAACAGGCGGAGCAACGACTGGTTGCTCAGTATTCCGTCGCGCGTGCAATCGCAGAATCCGCGACGCTGAAGGACGCTGCACCGAAGATTCTCCAGGCGATCTGTGAGGAAGCCGGATGGGATTTCGGGTCGATCTGGGTGGTCGGCACAACTGGGGACCACCTCCAATTCGCCGGCATGTGGCATCGATCCGGTAAGGAGATCACGGAGTTTGGGGACATCACGGCCAAAGCAGATTTCAAACGTGGAATAGGACTGCCTGGAAGAGTTTGGGAAACTCGTGAACCTGTCTGGATCGGTGACGTTGTGCACCAGGCCAATTTTCCCCGTGCGACGGTCGCTGACCGCAGCGGCCTCCACGGAGGAGCCGGGTTTCCCGTCATGGTTGAACGCGAGATCATCGCGGTCATCGAGTTCTTCAGCCATGAGATCCGAAAGCCGGACGGTGCTCTTCTCCAGATGATGGTGGCGCACGCCGACCAGATCGCGCAGATCATCCAGCGCGAACGCGCGAAAGAAGAAATGGAGAAAGCCAGGGAGGCTGCAGAGCTTGCCGCCAGGTCGAAATCCGAGTTCCTGGCGATCATGAGCCATGAGATCAGAACGCCAATGAATGCCGTCATTGGAATGACGAGCCTGCTGTTGGAAACAGCACTGACTGCCGAGCAACGGGAGTACGCTGAAACAGTCCGGCGCAGCAACGAGTCGCTGCTGACCGTCATCAATGACATCCTTGATTTCTCCAAGATCGAATCTTCGCGGCTTGTGCTGGAGGAGCATCCGCTGGAACTGCACTCTACGATTGAGGAAGTGTTCGATCTCTTTGCCCGCCAGGCCCTCGAAAAGAAAATCGAACTCGTGTATTCGATTGATGAGGATGTTCCCGCATGGATTCAGGGTGACATCACACGGCTCCGACAAATCCTTGTCAATCTCATAAACAATGCCCTGAAATTCACCCTCAAGGGAGAGATCGCCGTCTCGGTCAGCAAAGCGTCTGAAGTGAACGGGCGGCTTGACCTCCGGTTCGCCGTGCGAGACACCGGAATGGGCATACCTCCCGACAGGATTGACCGGCTGTTCAAGCCCTTCTCACAGGTTGATACATCGTCGACCCGTAAGTTCGGTGGGACCGGATTAGGGCTGGCGATCTGCGCCAGGCTTGTCGAGTTGATGGGCGGGACCATCACGGTCGACTCCGAAGTTGGGAAAGGCTCGACATTCACCTTCACGATCGGAGTGAAACCGGCCGCCATCCCCGAGCGCGTGATCGTGCGGGGAAAAATCCCGGAAATAGCCAACAAGCGGATACTCCTGGTCGACGACAATGCGACTCATCTCGAGATCCTCACAAACCTGTCCAGGCACTGGGGACTCATCGCTCGTCCAACCAACTCCGCACGCGAAGCGCTCGACTTGCTACGCACTGGAATTCCATTCGACATTGCGGTCATCGATATGGTGATGGAGGGAATGAACGGCTTGGAGCTTGGGAGAGAGATCCGCAAGCTCCGCCCGGGAGATTCCCTTCCGATGGTTCTCCTGACGCCGCTAGGGGAGAAGGTGGGGATTGATGGATCGGAACGGAAGACCTTCTCGGCCTATGTCTCCAAACCGATAAGGAGATCCCAGTTTTTCGATGCCATCTCCAATATCCTTTCGGGTGGCGAGGTCGCTGCACCATCGCCCTCCATCGACAGGAAGCTCGATCCAGGTCTCGCCGATCGACTGCCGCTACGAATCCTTGTCGTCGAAGACAATTCAGTCAACCAGACCCTGATGATTCGCGTGCTCCAGAAGATGGGTTACGTGGCGGACACCGCCGGGAATGGGCTGGAAGCATTGGAAGCATTGAAGCGTCGCCGCTATGACGTTGTCTTCATGGACGTTGAGATGCCTGAGATGGACGGGATCGAGGCAACAAGGATTATTGTGAACACGATGTCGGAGCACGAGAGGCCGTTCATCGTTGGGACGACAGCATACGCGCAAGAGAGCGATGCCCGGGAGTGCCTGGAAGCCGGGATGAACGCGTATCTGAGCAAACCGATCAGGATCGAAGAGCTTCAGAGCATTCTCAAAGAATGGGGGGAGCACAGGCCTGGCCGCAAGGTGGATGAGGCTCCTGTCGGCGGTACCGCTCCCATCGTCGATCCCGTGAGAGTCAAGGAACTGGTCCTCATGGATGCCCGGCAACAGACGGAGCTGCTCTCGCAACTCATCGACCTGTACCTGGAGGAGTTTCCCGAACTTCTCCAAAAGATGAAGGAATCTGCCGGGCGTGGAGACCTCTCTTCGATCAAGAAGGCAGCACACAAGTTGAAAGGATCAAGCCTGAACCTCGGCGTGACGCTTGTTGCCGGCATCTGCAAGGAGTTGGAGATTCGAACCGCGACGGGCGATCTCGAGGGCGCCAGGGCCCTGTTGCTGGAGGTGGAACAGAACTCTGAGCCTGTGCGCGCAAGTCTGCTTCAGACAAAAAGAGATGGGACCAAAGGCTCCCCTTGAGCCCTAGCCGTCTCTTGGCTTCCTCTCCCAATGTCCCATGCGCCTCCAGGATGCGCCATCGGTTTGACTCTCGCTCTTCTCACCGCTGTTTTCGCCTGTCCAATGTGGGAGTCCTTACCGCGCCGAAGATACTCGGCTGCACAGGGAGGTCGCCGTCAAGTTTCTCTTGGCCAGCTTCCGTTTGCGGGAAAATACGAACTGGCGATCTTTTTCGCCATCCTCCACGAAAACGCAAAGCCGGCAAGCAGGCTCGATCCATGCTTTCCGAAGGAGATTGAATCGATCACTGGCGAATGCCTTGAGAAGAACCGCGTCAGAAGACCCCAATGCGCGGGAGAGTTTCTGGCCAGGCTGAGGGGGATCCGCCTTGCTCGCTGTCTCCTGGAACTTCAGTCGCCTCGGCAGGGTTTGGTGGATTAGTTCATATCCACTTTTTCCTCATGGAAAGGAGGCACGCATGAAACGGCGCCAGCTCAAACTTTGGGCCTCTCTCGCAATTTCGGTGGCAGCCTGCAGCATGGCACTCTCGCAAGGATTCTACGCCGAAAGCTCAAGCTCCGATGAGCCTGAACAGGTCACGACAATCTATTACATGCCAAAGATGCTCAAGACCATCGATGGGAATGGTTCCTCCTTTACGATCTTCCGTTTCGACAAGGAAACCATGTACACGATCAAACCGGAAGAGAGAACCTATACGGCGGTCACATTTGACGAAATGAAAGCCATGATGACAAAGGCTCGAGCGGGGATGGACGAGTTCATGGCGAAACAACTCGAGTCAGCAACTCCTGAGGAGAAGGAGAGGATCAAGGAGAGTATGGCCATGATGAGCCCCCAGGGCGCCTCCAGGCAACCCGTACAACAGGTTGTCGCGACAGGCGAGCACAAGACGATCAGCGGGTACGCTTGTGAGAAGTATATCGTGAAGCGCGACGGCAAGGAGGTGGAGACGATCTGGGCAACAAAAAACGTGGGAGAGTTCAAATCGATGAAGCGTGATCTTCAGGATATCAGCGATCGCCTGGCTTCGACACTGGGGATAAAGAACGGAGTCGATGGATGGTATAAGGAAATCGACGGCTTTCCTATCCAAACGGAGTCGGACGGCAGCGTAGAAACCGTGACAAAACTCCAGCGGAAGTCCATCCCGTTGTCAGAGTTTGAGGTGCCCGCAGGATATACGAAAGAGGAGGACGAGATGATGGAGAACATCGAGGAGTAAAGGGCGCCTCGACGCATCGTTGTTTTCACACCCACGAATGTCCGCCTCCGGCGGACGTCGCCTTGGGGGAACTGGTTCACGAGGGTCTTCTGCAATCGGGCAGGCCCGGGGGAGACATCGCCCTCACCAGGCGCGTTGCATTCGCATCCCGAATTCATTAGCTTCACAACGAGCCCCCAACATACCAGGACCGGCGATAACTACAATGAATAACCCGACAACACCCCATCATGTCTTTTGTCTCTTCCTCTCGCTCATGCTTACGGTTGCCGTTCCGCTATTCGGGCAGACGGATTCCCTGGTGTTCAAGAACGGGGATGTGATGGTGGGAGAGCTGAAGTCAATGGACCGGGGGGTCGCAATCGTTAGCACGAATTACAGTGACACGGATTTCAAGATTTCCTGGCTGGAAGTCCGGCGAGTGCATGCAAAGAAATCCTATGTTGTCACAACGTCTGACGACCGCCAGTACTTCGGCATCCTTCACTCAAAGAGCGACGGCAAAGTCAGCGTCCGGACTGCACAGGGCGACACTGTAGAATCCACGATCGACAACGTCGTCTATCTGAATCCTGTAGAGGGAACATTTCTTGAGAAGTTGTCCGCTACCATTGATGTGGGATTCAGCCTCACGAAAGCGAACGACCTCAGGCAGTTTACGGTGGGAGGCGCGATCGGATATAACGAGCAAAAGTGGTCTACGGACATTGTCCTTAACTTCCTGAATTCAACGCAGGACAATGTGGACCCGATTCGACGTAACGAAGGCACCCTGAATTACCGTAACAACTTGACGAACACCTGGTATGCCATGGCGACGCTGTCAGCACTCACCAATACGGAGCAAAAACTCGATTTGCGGTTCAGTACGCAGCTGGTGGGGGCGCGATACTTGATGCGGACGAACAGCGGGTATCTGGGGGTGAAGGCCGGAGTGAGCAGAAACTTCGAGAAGTACTCGAGCGCAACCGGGGACCGAAACACGTGGGAAGGCGTTCTCGGAGCCGAGCTCAACCTTTACAATGCGGGCGATCTTAGCCTGGTGACTACCGCTGCTTCATATCCCAGCTTTACCGAATCCGGCCGATGGAGGGTTGATATCAGCTGCGATGGGAAATACGACCTCCCGCTCGATTTCTACATCAAACTGGGTGTCTCGTTCAACTATGACAACCGGCCGGCCGCTGGCGCGAGTCAGTCGGACTACGTGTTCCAGACAGGATTCGGCTGGGAATGGTGAGCTGCGACACATGATTGGCGAGACCATATCGCACTACAAGATCCTCCAGAAGCTCGGTGAAGGCAACATGGGAGTGGTCTACAAGGCGGAGGATCTTGTCCTTCACCGCATCGTCGCGCTGAAGTTCCCTCCTGAAATCTTCACACGTGACGGGGGAATTCGCTCCCGTCTGCTGAACGAAGCTCGCATGGCAGCCAGCATGCTGCATCAGAATGTCGCAGTGTTGTACGAAGTGGACGAGCATGAAGGACACCCGTTCCTCGTCATGGAATACGTCGACGGTCACACCCTCCGCAGGATCATCCACGAGCATGGACCTCTGCCGCTTGGCACTTGGATTGACGTTGCCGTTCAGCTCTGCGAAGGTGTGAGAGCTGTCCATCGGAAGAGAATGCTTCATCGCGATATCAAAACGGAGAACATCCTGCTCAGCAAAGCCGATGAAGTGAAGATCGTAGACTGCGGGCTAGCCGCCAGGTTTATCAACGCGGAGGGGCTGGCCGAAGAACTTGGGATCTCGGGCACGACTGCGTACATGTCCCCGGAACAGGCCCGGGGAGACCAGCTCGATCAGCGCAGCGACATCTTTTCGGTGGGCGTTGTTCTCTATGAGCTCTTGACGGGCAGGCTGCCCTTCGAAGCTGAACAAGAATCCGCGCTGATCTACCTCATAACCAACGTCGAACCTCCGCCGCCAGGCACGCTTCGCGAAGATATCCCGGCCGACATTACTGCAATTGTCCATCGGGCACTTGAAAAAGATCCCGCCAGGCGCTACCAGCACATGCAAGACATTCTCGAAGACCTTCGGGGGGCAAGGAAAAACTTGAGAGGCCACACGTGAGTGCACACTTCGTCGGAGGACCGCAGGAGGCGGTTAGTTTGCTGTCCACAGGAGAATAGCCATGAATCCTCGCTTCTTTCTGCTCCAGATCGCATTGCTCTTCCTTTCGTTCACGTTGCACGCTCAAGAAACCCCTCCCTTCCCGCCTCCCCCGGAAGGCGTCTCATCAACGGCCATCATTGCACCAACACAGGAACCGGGTGAACGGTTGCTCATCCGTGGCACGGTTTACCATGCAGATGGCAGCACGCCGTACACAAACCTCATCATTTATCTTTACCAGACCGACTCATCCGGAGTGTATAATCACGAAGACCGAAGCTGGCGCAATCCAAAGCTTCGGGGCTGGGTGAAAACCGGGGAGCGCGGGACCTACGAGATTCAGACCATCAAACCAGGCTCCTACCCGGGGAGTCGGAACCCTGCCCACATCCACGCCATCATCAAACTTCCCGAACGGGAGGCGAGATGGATCGACGACTTCCTTTTCTACGACGACCCCTTCATCGCCGATGAGCAACGTCGGGCATCCGAGGAAATGGGAAAATTCGCCAACATCATGAGGCTCGAGCGAAGTAACAAAGGACATTTGCTCGGGAGGCGGGATATCAAGATAGAGGAGTGACACCAGACTCAACTCAGGACAGGAAAGCTCGAAGCAGATTGCCCACCCACACTGCACGATCGCCCGGCCTTCAAGTGACAACCCGGAAGGCGGAGCGCGCGACTCAACCATCCGGGTTCAAGACCGCCATTATCGCGAAGTCCCCCCGACCTGATTTAAACAGGGCGGCGGGGGTTCCTGGTTGAATGGCCCATCCACCAACGCAGTTTCGTCACGAGTATTGCCGTTGACTCTTCTCTCGCTCTGAGGTAACTTACTGAGGATAACTAACGCAGCCCGCACAAACCTCATTTCCGATCAGGATTACTCCAGATGCGACCCTGCTTTCTTACCCTTCTCTGCGTGTTTGTTACAGTCAACCTCCTGGCCCAGGCGCCGCGTGCAGAAGAATACCTCTCACTTACAAAAGACGGAGCCTGGTGCTGGTTCTCAGACCCCCGTGCCGTGTACCACGAAGAAAAGGAGCCCCGCCTCTATGCCGGATGGACGAGCGCAAAAGGCGATATCGTGGTGGGAACCTTCAGCTACTCGACCGGCACGATCCTGGACACGATCATTCAACCGGAGTTCGAGAAGGACGACCATTCAAACCCATCCCTCCTCATCTTGCCGGATGGAAAGCTCATGGTGTTCTTCTCCGGGCACAACGGCCGCCTCTTCGTCACGACATCCATACGCCCCGGGGATCTCCGGGAGTTCGAACCCGTGCGAACGATCGATGCGGGGGACAAAGTCTGCTACTCATACCCGATCATGCTGTCCGAAGAGAAGAACCGGATCTATCTCTTCTTCAGGGGAGGAGCCGACTGGAAGCCGAGTCTCGTCACATCTGATGACATGGGCCGGACGTGGTCGCCTCCCAGGATCATCGTCAGGAAGCCTGGTTCCCTACCGCATGTCAGGCCCTATGTGAAGATCGTTTCCGATGGCAAGTCGACTATCCACGTCGCATTCACCGATGGGCATCCCAAGGACGAACCGTCGAACTCCATCTACTACATGCGCTACCAGCGTGGCGTGTTCTCAGATGCTGCAGGCAACGAAATGGGGCACATCTCGTCATTGCCGATCGACCAGAACAAGATCCCCAGGGTCTACGACGGCACTTTGAATGGTGCACGGGGATGGATCTGGGATGTTGCGCACACACGAAACGGGGACCCTGTCATGGTGTACGCGACCATTCCTCAGGAATCAAACCACCTCTATAACTATGCTTTCTGGGATGGGAAGGCGTGGACTAACAAACCGATCTGCAAGGCAGGAAGCTGGTTCCCCCGCTTCGAG
>JAGDMJ010000044.1 GCA_017860555.1 Bacteroidota bacterium | reverse complement strand
GTCTGAAGGATTCCCCGGCGAGGGGGCACGATCCAGCCCAGCCGGGGAGTGGACACATCGATGCCCAGCGGAGCGGTGAACCTTTCGCAACGGAGGACGGAAGGAGCATCGGATTGTCGTGGCAACACGACTGGAACCGCAGCCTGTACGGCCAGGAGGATCAGGCAAAGGGTCAAGGCAACGCGCATAATCTGTTCACGCAAGGGGGACCTGCTGGACCGTTGCAATCCTGACATCCAATGGGCTCCTTGGCTCAAGGTATTGAGTTATTTTACTCAAGATACTGAGTAAAAAAAGGAGTCCATCTTTCTTCAAGACGGGCCGAGCTACACCGGATCCCGGGTCACATGCCATATCTTTTCACGCTTACACTCGAGACTCCAGCATCCAGATCAATGTAGATCTTCTTTGTTGCGCTCTCGAAGTTCTCCGTGCGGTACACTCCGGAATCCAGCTTCCTGAATCCGCCGAAACTCTTGCGAGAGACGGCCACCTCGGCATTGATCTCGCAACCGACCGAATCGGGGACAAGCAACTGCAGCGACGATACGCCTGATTTTATCGACACCCGGGTCTCTTTCGCCCTGTCGCCCAGCGTCAGCCTCACTCTCGCCGCGCCTGCCGAAACCACAAGCCGCTCGACGACGAAAGGGGATACGTCAACATCCATGGCTGAAGCGCCAATATCAAAACGCATGTCCCACACCGGGATGGGATTCAACCGGATGTCCGCCCGATGCCCGATCCTCGCCCTCCACCGTCCCTGCTTCCCTCCCTCAAGCCTCAGCGTTACCTGCTCCAGGTCGCCAACCCGCTCGGTGTCGAATTCGTACCGCCCGAAGCTTGAATGAATCGCGGCCTCAATGAGCTGTGTCGTCGTGTCTTCAACCTTGAACGAGCCCACGGCCGACTCGAACTTGAACGATGCGCGGTGCATGACGGTATCGTACGGGTGGCTCAGTTGCTGCTCGTATACCTGGTCGTATTCCCTGTCGTCCGGCGCCCAATTGCGTGCGTGCCATCCCCATCCGAAGTTGATGACGCTGAGCACGAAAACGGCCAGCCCAATTGCGAACAGCCCCACTACAACGGTCTTCCAGGGCTGCTTGTTGCCGGTAAGCAAGACCACCCCCCAGGCCACAAGGATCAGCGGCCAGAACCTCCAGACCCATCCCCATCCCACAGAGAGGACATCCAGACGCTCGAGCAAGAGGAGAATTCCCATCGCAACGAAGAGCACCCCCCAGAATACTTTGCCGGTTTTCATGTGATGCCTCCTACAGATCTATTTTTTGAATCTCTGAGCTTGTTGTTCTGCCAGAGATGAGCACAGGTACGAGTTCGGGTACACAGATAGACACAGATGATGTGATAAACACAGATGAAGTATAGGGTACGCTATTTTTCAACCACACGCACGACCATTTGCCCGCTGGCAGAGTAATAGTTGCCGTCATACATCGCCTCGGCCATGATCGGAGCATAATGGAACGTGCCCTGCGTTACCGCGCGAACGGCGTAGTAGAATACCTGTTGCCTCTTCCCTCGCCGGAAACTCGTGTAGATGTTGATCCGGTCGTCACGAATGTCCATGTACTCGGGCTCTGTCGCATTCTTGATGAACGGGTAGTTCGTCATCTCCGTGAGCCGTGGGTTCTCGATCTCAAACCCGGCCGGCAACAGGTCGGATATGGCCACGTTCTCCAGCAGATCCACGCTCGAGGTCAACGTCACCCGGACGACGAGAAGCTCGTTTTGCCGGACCGAACCGATGTCCATCCCGTTTCCATTCCTGTCCAGGAACTCGCGCCGCACCTGGAGATTGCGGTCCTCCATACGGACCCCGCCATCGGTACGAATCCCTTCGGTCACCAGTGAATAATAGACCCTTCCCTCTCCTTTCATCGCTAGAGCCACCGTTTTTCCGAACGGGTCAATGTCGAACTTCTGCGTGCCGCCTTGATATGCATACTCCTTCGTGCCGACCCTGACCGTTCCCTCCACGTGTGTGCCAGTAGCCATGCGAGCGGCTTTTCCGAACGCGAGCAGGACAAAAGCATCGTCCTGCGTGCTCCACCACTCGTTGCTCTGATAGCGGCGCGACAGGTATTCCATATACCTCGGAATGGCCGGGTTGTTCAGGTCGGTCTCCAACAGGACGTTCAGTATGATCGCATTTGCACGGATCGGAGAGTCAAACCACCCTCCCGACGTTCGCACCGCCTCCTCCGTCTGGAACTGCGGAGGAACCAGCTCGCTAAATGTCTTCCTGTCTCCACTCAGGGCAAACGCCCCGGCCAGCAGATACCGCGTATCGGTGGTGAGCAAGTAGCGCTCGCTCCTGAAGAAATCCATGATCGACTTGTCCGGCACACCCGAGGCTGCCAGGACATAGAGCGCATAGACGACACTCTTGTCCGCGATGCGGTGGACGACAACTTTCTGGTTTTCATGAACAGTGTAGTCTTGCGTCCGGCGGCTCCGGGCAATACGGGCAGTCGCGTCAAGCGCGGGCTTCATCATGGCATCCGGCACTGCATAGCCGGCTTTCCTGGCTTCATAGAGGAAGTGCGTCACATATACTGTGGTCCAGTCGTTGTAGTATCCACCTCCCGGCCAGTAGGCAAATGCACCGTCAGACGCTTGCATTGAGGCAAGAATGCCGATCGCTTCATTGACAAAATAGGTCGGGCTTCCCGTATTGAGGATGGAGGGTGCCAGCAAGCCGGCCACATCACGCAGGTAGATTTGCGGAAACGCCTTTGAGGTGATCTGCTCGAGGCAGCCGTGCGGATAGCCAAGCAGATGCTTCAGTTCACGCGCAAAGTTTGCCACCGGGAAGGGGCTGATGGAAAGATAGGCACGACGGGTTTCCGGCACGAAGGAGCCCCCGACATTGTGCGAGACGGAGTTGCCACCATCAACATAGCCAAACATCGCTTCCGTCAGGTAGGGCGACGCGGGGCGGACGGGAAGTTCCGTGATCGTCTCAAGCCGTTCGCCAAGTGCATCGGTGCGCACCTTCACGGTCGCCTTGCCGGTCCGCATCGTTGCCTTCAACGTTGCCGCCACGGCCCGCTCCTGATTGGCCTCGATCCGGAGGTCCGGGGGCCTTGCCCCCAACGCGATGCCGCCGGCGGCTTCAACGTCGAACCTGAGCGACATGGGATTTGCCGTTGTATTGAACGCCGTGATCGGCATGACGATGGAATCCCCCGGCGTCAGAAACCGCGGCAATGCCGCTGTAATCACCACGGGGTCTGCCACCTTCATCGCCTGCTGTGCAGAACCGAAGCGATCCCCCTTGTACGCAAGGGCCATCAGGCGGAGTTCCCCGTTGAACTCCGGGACGTCCAGCGTCATATCGGCCTCTCCACGGCTGTTCGTCTTCAGGATACCCGACCAGATGGCAACCGGTTTGAACCGCTGCACACCGAGCGGATTCGTCCTCTTCGCGATATCCGCATCGCTTCCCCCGGCGCTGCTTTGCGCCCCCCGTCTTTCGGGCTCAGGAATCAGGTGCTTGAAGAAGTCGTACGTCTCCGTCTGGAGGGCTTTCTTCGCGTAGAAGTAGCCGTACGGATCGGGAGTCTGGTAGTTCTTCACCTGGCAGATCCCTTCGTCCACCGCCGCCAGGGTCACGTGGACGTTCTGCTCTCCTCCGGCCGTGACGGTAACTGTTTGCTTGCTCTTCGGCCGCATCTTTTCGGGCGCCTTGATCGCGACCTCCAGCTTGTTGGATTTCTTCTCCACCATCAACGGCACGAAGCCATGACCGGCCATCAGCGGGATGTTCATCTCCTTGATCTTCCGGAAGAGCACCGCGCTGACATAGACGTTCGGTAGATATTTTTCCTCAATGGTGAGCTCCATGGATGCGGCATTGTTGACAACATTCAGGTAGCGGTAGCTGAACACCTGATTCCTCTCAACGGTCACCAGCATCTTGCCGCTGAACGGAGCCTGGAAGAGAATCCGCGCCTTCTCTCCCGGAGCGTAGACCGCCTTGTCCAGGACCGCTTCGACGCGCGCTTCGGGATCCACCTCGAAGGATGTGATATCTGTGCTCGCCCAGTCATAAGAATAGAAGGAAATCTGATTATACCCGCTGTCTCCTTCCCTGGATACGCGAACGGCGTACTCTCCCGAACGGGGAGCCATGTACGTGAACTCCACGGGCTTCGGCTGCAGTTCAACAACCTCGGACCTGGCCGATACTTCCCGCCGCTCGGACACGTAGCGCAGAGTCCGGTCCTGTCCGAACTGGCGCAGGACCGAATGCCATTCATAGCGAACGACCTCGACCTTGGCCCTGAACGACGCGATTGGCTGGTCGTTCGCGTCCACGGCGATCAACTGCATCTTCTGCGGACTGTTCGGGCTCACATAGTACGCCCCCTGGTTCAGGATGCCGATGAAGTAGTTCTTCGGATAGACGAGCGTCTGTGCGGCCTGGTAGACCGGACGCCCGGACTCATCGAACACCGCCACCCGTCCAACCGCGCGCAATATCCCCATCGATGCCAGGTCCTTCGGCAGCGTAAAATCGACGGCGGCCTTGCCGTTGTCACCCGTCTTTCCCTCCAACACGGTCGGATTTCCCGAGTAGTTCTTGGCCGCGTCATCGAAGAACCGAAATGCCGGGAAGGCTTTCGACTTGAAAGGTATCGGGGTGAGCAATCCTTCAAATTCCCAGTTTCGCCCCGCGGCGGGAGGCCCGAAGAAATTCAGTGCCAGGATATCATAGCGGATTTGCTCTCCCGGCTTCGCGACCTCCTTCGAAGCGTTCATGGTAATCCTGAGCCGGTCAGGCACGAAATCTTCCACGCTGACCTTGTACGAGGCCAGGAAGAGAGCATTGCCGGTATAGAGCTCGAACCGGTAGTCTCCCGTGAGCGAGGTCGGCTGTGTGGGGAATGATGTCTCGAAGGATCCTTCGGCGTTGAGGGAATGCTGCTGTTCTGCGACGAGTGTGCCGCGAGGGTTGACAATTTTCAGGCGAACCGGCATCTGGGCAGGAAGCGCCTCCGTCAGGTTCCTCACGATGCCGGAGACATAGACGCGTTCACCCGGACGGTAGATGTTCCTGTCGCCATAGAGCATGGCATCGTACACGTTCTCCGCGTCACGCTTTCCTGAAACGTCGTAGCGCGAGGTTTCGACTTCATAGTCGGCAAGATGGAGAAAATTGAAATCGTTGTCCGCTTCCGCCGTCACCAGCTTGAGCGGGAAGTCCTTCGTGCGCTTCCGCATGTCGGTAAAGCGCACGGCGCCGTCCCGGTCAGTTTTGTCCGAAGCGATGGTCTGGTTATTTGTGGAGAGAAGTGAAATCCGCGTGCCGGACAGAGGCTCATTGTTGTCAAGGCTGGTGGCAAACACCATCAGTTCGTCCGCGCTTCCCTTGACGATCAGGCCGATATCAGACACAGAGACCAGCTTTGATGTTGAACGCCAGGGCTCTCTGGTGTTGGCGATCTCCACAAGGTAAAACCCCTTGTACCCCGTGTGGAGATACGGCTCCAGGCTGAGCGGCATGGTCACTTCCTGGTTCACCGGCCCCTTGACTTCGATGCTGTCAAAATTGAGCTGTCGCCCGTACGGACCGAGGAAGTAGCGGAATTTTCTCCTGTACGACCCTCCTCCATCTTCGTCGTTGCCGTCTCCGATGTACTCGTAGTCGTAGTAGCGTCCGCCATCCAGGAAAAAGACCAGATTGTTCTGGAACACCTGGCTGACACGCACATTGAGCTTGCTGATGTTGACCGTCGTGATCTCAAGGCTCCTCTGCCCGCTGAGCAGCATATAGAGCCCCGATTCCGAAGCGAAGCGGAATGAAGGAGCAACATTGCCGATGACAATGTCGGCATCATAGTCATTCTGCATGCGGCCCCCAAGCACGCTTTCCATTCCTTTGCCGATATGCAACCGGAAGGGCGTGCCGGGCTCGAACTTTCCGCGCACCGTGAACGATTGTCCGTCGCCCTGGATGTCATACTCGCGAACCGGCTCCACGGTGACAAAACCTTTCGCCGCAGCCGGATCGACCTGCTGTGATGTCCGTACGCGGATCCATCCCTTGATGCCATCTGTTCCCGCTTCATGTCCATAGACCTGCAATTCTCCCAGCGCGGGCAACGTGTAGACAAAGGGGCGCTCCATCCAGACGCGCGTGCTCGTTTCCGGAGAGATCAATTGATCATCGAAGGAAACGGCAATGGTCCGCTCCTTGTCCAACTGGGCCACAACACCGACCTCCAGGGCGATCATCCTGCTGCGCTGCGTGGTCATGATTCGCGAGATTGGGTGAGCCTGATCGTCGATCGTGACCTTGGTGTGCGATGCCACGTCTTCGGGGCTGACGGCATACGTGAAGACCAGATTCGCCTTGATGCCCACCTGCCGCTGTTCTCCCAAACGATCATAGAAAAACTCCGCCTGCTTCATGGTAAACCGTTCCGTGGAGAACGCAAACTCGGATGGCCCGCCAAAGGATCCCGCCCCCGCAAGGGCCTTGAGCAGCTCGGTGTTCAACCGTGCGGAATACCTGACGTCGCCGGCAAGAGGTGCATCGGGACTGAACACCAGCCGCGAAGTATCCTGCCAGACGAATTTCCCCGGGATCGCCGGCGTAAACTCGATCAGCGGGACGTCTGTCCACCTGTTGAGCGAGTCCAGCGGTACCACACCGCGGGAGAATGTCAGCGCAATGACCGTATCCTGCGGAAGCACTCCTTCGGGAAGCGGAGAAGCGACACGCAGCACATCGGATTCCCTGGCGCAGGAGACGAAGACAAGGATGAGGGCGAGGAGGAAGCTCGGGAGTCGCATAGCTATTTGGAATCTCGATTCTTGATCTTGGACTGTTGAGACCACGGGCGACCGGGACGATCGGGTTACAGCACCAGTTTAACGGTGATATGCACTTTCGACACTCTTCCTTTGTCATCCATGCAGGTGACCGTATGGTCCCCGTCGGAAAGCGAGACAAAGAGCTTCTCGGACGCATCTCTCCTGCCGATGTACCGATCGTTCAGATACCAGGCGATCGCTTTCACGTCGAGACCGGCGCTGGCCTGGAGCGCAAGCTTCTGCCCACGCGAAACCAGGTAATAGGTCATGTTGTCGGACGGACTCACGATTGCCGGCCCATCCCCTCCGAGTACGCGTGTGCACAGTGGATTGTGCGGCGGCGGCATTTCGTAACCAACATGATTCCTTTTCCAGAACGCGAGCAGCTCCGGAGGATAATCCTTCAACGTGACCGCTCTGTAGGAGTGCCGGGCAAGACATTCGGGACAATAGGAAAGCGTCCCGTCAGTCGAGACCAGATACTCCTTGCACACCGTGCACTCTCTCTGGAGAGTGCGGGAAACAGCATAGAGATCTTCTATGACATTGGTGCAGCGCGCAGAGGGCGGCAGCCCGCTCTCCGCGCAAACGAGGCGCATTCCGAGGTCCTTCGGAAGAGGCAGGATCGCTTTCTCATGACGAGCGGAGATCGAGTTGAAGATGTCGATCAGCAGCGGGGCAGCGGCCTTTGAAGCGAGCAGGTCGGGGTTCCCATCGTGCGTGACGTTCCCGATCCAGACCCCGATCGTATGCATCGCCGAATAGCCGATCGCCCACGCGTCGCGCCGCCCGTAGCTCGTCCCGGTCTTGAACGCAACTGCGGGGAGGTTGACCGACGCCTCGAAATTGTTCGGCAGGTCGGGCCTGTTCAATCCGGCCAGGATCTCGGTGACCATATACGCGGTGGACGAGGAGCAGACCCGCCGGGCCTCCTTGCGGTTCTCGCCGTTCACAGCCGTATAGCAAAGCGGACGATATTGGCCTCCGGAAGGGAAGACGGCATATGCCGCCACCAGCTCTTCCAGTGTCACGCCACATCCCCCGAGGATGACGCTCAACCCCAATTTCCTTCTCTGCTTTTCCAGAGAAGCGAACCCTGCCTCCGCCGCCAATTCCAGGAAAGCTGGAAAAGCTGCACCCTTCAACAGCCTGATCATCGGGACGTTCAACGAGCGCCTCAGGGCATCATCGGCAAAGACCGATCCGGAATAAGTGCCATCGTAGTTCTCCGCCAGGAAGCCTTCCGCATCGTACGGTGTATCGAGGAGGCGAAGCTTGGGGGTCAGTTCTCCCTTCTCCATCAGGAGGGAGAAGAGAAACGGCTTGAGCGTCGAACCGGGAGACCGAAGAGCGACGGCGGCATCCACCTGACCGGATGCACCAGCATCCTCGAAATTCTCCGACCCCGCATACGCAAGCACCTCCCTGCTCTTGTTGTCGACCACGATGAGCGCCCCATTCTTGACCCCCCGCTGCTTCCAGGGACGCATGTGACTGGAGAGGAGCGCTTCCGCCACACGCTGGATGCGCAGGTCGAGCGAGCTTCTGACATCGCTCACAGTGCCGGCCTTCTCCCGGAGACGCAGGCAGTAATGCGGGGCATGCCGCGGCAGCTGTCTCCGTTCCGCGGCCGAAGGCGTGTTCCAGATGATCGTGGAGTCCTGTGGCGAGAGCAATCCGGATGCGATCCAGGCCGCGGCCTGCCGGCGCCGCTGGGCCAGTAGGGCCTCGGGATTACGGTCCGGCTGCAATCCGTTCGGATTGCCCGGGATCAGAATCAGGTCCACCAGTTGGGCAATATTGAGCCGCTCCAGGGGCGTCTGGTAATAGATCATCGCCGCAGACTTCAGTCCCTCGATATTTCCACCCAGCGGGACCATGGAAAGGTAGAGCTCGAGGAGTTGCTCCTTCGAGTATCGCCACTCCAGTTGCAGTGCCCTGAACATCTCGACGAGCTTGTTCCCGTACGTGCGCTCCTTTGGTTCGAGCATACGGGCGACCTGCATCGTAATGGTGGAAGCTCCGACCACGGTTTTCCCTCGCCGGAGATTCAGCACGAGTGCTCTCACAACAGAGACCGGGTTCACGCCGGGGTGATGGTAGAACCAGCGGTCTTCGCGCTCAATCAGAATCCGCTTGAGCTTCTCGGGAATCTCAGCAGGCGAGGTCCGTATCCGCCAGATGCCGTCGCCGGCGAGGTAGGAGCCGAGGAACTCTCCGTTCCTGTCCTCGATGAGGAGCGAGTACGGCTTGAGCGGCGGCAATGGGAAAAGAGCGGAAAGGAGGGAGAAGGCAAGCAGAGACAAGAGGCAAGTGGCAAGAAACAAGAACGCCCTCCGGTGATGGGTGTGGCCCTCTTCCCTCTTCCTTCTTCCTTCTTCACTCATATGTTTTCCCCTCGCCGAATTGTCCAGAAATCGTCCGACAATCCTCTGTCAGCGAGATAGGCAAACGGCATCGTAAAGTAGCCTTGCGCTCCCCATTCGGTACCCCACGAATTCCGCACGATGAACCTCTTCTCCGCTTCGTCGTAACCCACCGCCATGACGGCATGCCCGCCCAGCACCCGTTCCTCCGGTTTGGGCATCGGGACCACGCCGGTGCGCGCGACTTCAGCCGACTCGAAGCTTTCATAGACGGAGAAGCCAAAGACGAAGGGAATGCCCTCCGCAAGACATGCCAGCATCTCGTCCAGCGCGAGGATGCGCTCGTAGGATGTGATCTGGTACTCTTCTGCCTCGCGATAGCAGTGTGCCGGCGGACGCCGGTCGAACCGGGAGACAATGTAAGGCCATTTCTTTTCCGTGCACACCCCTTGTTTGGCAAGGGTCTTGATCCCGTCCCGGAGCATCGCGCCGGAATCGACATGCACCGTGTCTATCAACACGCGCTCATTATAATAGATGAAGAGCCGGCTCAGGTCCTTGAACGGAAGTCTGTTCTTTCGCTCGAGGAATTCCATGGCACCGGCAAGGGCATTTGCCGTGCAACTGCCCAGTCTGCCCTGTTCCTCCACCGCCGAGCACAGCTTCCGCAGGTCCACCGCCGGAGGAAACGCTCCGGGAAGCGGATGGATCACCCTGTAGAGGTAGTCGCGCTGGTCGGGCAGGTCGGGAATCCAGCCATAGCGGCGTGGTATCCGGGCAGGCTGTTTCTTCGTGCGACGGGGCTTGGGTCGTGCTCTCATCAGAGGTCCTTTTCAAGGGAACCTTCGGGAGGAACAGTGGAGTGGTGGAATATATTGAAGAGAGAGAGGGAAAGCAACTGAGGATGAGACAAACGGAAAGCGCGCAGAGGCACTTCTTTTTCTGAAGGATTGCCACAGGATGCACAAAAATAAAACATGACATTCTGAGGCCGTCTTTTCTTTTGCCGGAGTCGATTTCTGTCTCCCTGCGCCGCCCGTTCAGGACGAGAGCGCTGTTGCTTCTTTCTCTTTTTCCCGATATTGTTTGTGGACTCTTGTCTTCCACCCGCAGAAAGACCATGACCACACTCTTCGCTTCCGAGACGCTCGACCGGGCCCGTTCTTTCTTCCCGCATACCCGGCAGGGAAAGATCTACCTGAATCACGCCAGTACGAGTCCCCTCTCCAGCCGTGTCGTCAACGCGATGATGGCGTACCTGCAGAAGCGATCAGAGGGAGAGCTTGAGACGTATTTTTCAGACATCAAGATGGTGAGCGATTGCCGCGTCCTGGTCTCGAGGCTCATCAACGCCGACTCGCCCGAGCGGATCACGTTTCAGATCAACACATCGGATGCGATCAATATCGTCGCCTCCGGGTTGCCGTGGTCGCAGGGGGATTCATTGATCCTGAACAACATCGAGTTCCCGGCCAATGTGTATCCCTACCTGAACCTGAAACGGCTGGGTGTGGAGATCGACGTCATCCAGGCGGTGGACGGGCGAGTGACGCCTGAGATGATCGCCTCGCGCATCCGGCCGCGAACCCGCCTGGTCGCACTCAGTGCCGTGCAGTACCTCTCCGGGCACAGGGCCGAAATGGAATCGATCGGCACAATGTGCCGTGGCCGCGGGATCGTCTTTGCGGTGGACGGCATTCAGGCGGTGGGCGCGGTGAAGCTGGACGTGAAGCAGATGCGAATTGACGCCCTTGCCGCCGGCGCTCAGAAGTGGCAGATGGGTCCTCACGGTTCAGGCTTCCTCTACCTCACGGAAGAACTCCAATCAAGAATCGCACAGGCAAATCTCGGCTGGCTTTCGGTGGATGATCCCTGGCAATTCTCCAACTGGGACCAACCCCTGGCCTCGTCGGCACGCAGGTACGAAGGAGGAAGTCTCAACATGCCGAGCCTGCACGGATTGCATGCGTCGCTCTCCATGCTGCTGGAGTTCGGACCGGAGGCGATCGAGAATCACATTCTCGCGATCACGGAGATACTGCGCAACGGACTCTCCGACATTCAGGGTCTGCGTGTGGTGACCGCGTACCCCCAGGCAGAGCGGGCGGGCATCGTTACTATACGCCTTCCTGAGGGAGTCGACAGTAAGGAGGTGTTTCACCGGATCTCCCGTCGCAACGTGTTCATTGCGCTGAGGGAAGGACAACTCCGTTACTCGCCGCACTTTTACAACACACCGGACGAGATGCGCGCGGCGGTGGAAGTCACGCGCGAGAGCCTGGCTTCATTGAAGTAAACTATCGCCGTACGAGCAACCTCGTCACGCCAACTGTATGACACAGCTGCGCAGAGAACTGTCGCTGTTCGATCTTACCATGATCGCAGTAGGCTCCACGATCGGCTCGGGAATTTTCCTGACGCCGTCGTTGATCGCGCACGAACTGCAGGCGCCGGTCTGGATCCTGCTGGCCTGGATCTGCGGCGGACTGATGGCCCTGTCGGGAGCGCTTACACTCTCGGAGCTGGGTGCGATGATGCCGGAAGCCGGAGGGATATACGTGTACCTCACCAGGGCGTACGGAAGCCTCGCGGGCTTTCTCTTCGGGTGGGCCTATTTTCTGGTCGTGAACACGGGAGGCATCGCCGCGTTAGGGATAGCCTTCGCTACATATCTCAGCTATATTGCCCCGCTTGGCAGCTCAGGTATCACCGTCGCGGCGATCGCCGGCATTGTTCTCCTGACGACGATCAATGTCCTGGGAGTCAAGGTCGGAGGAGTCTTTTCGGATATTTTTACGGTTCTCAAGCTTGCGGGGATCGCTGGTTTGATCGTCGTAGGATTCGGGTGGGGCTCATCCTCCACGACCGATTTCGTCGCCACGACCGGCACATTTCCCGGGGGGGTCACCCATGCTTTTTCACTTGCAATGGTCGGGGTCCTCTGGTCGATCGGCGGCTGGCAACACGCCACGTTCACGTCCGCCGAAGCAAAGAATCCCCAACGGAACCTCCCCCGCGCGATGATCCTTGCCGCAGTCATTATCACACTCACCTATGTCCTCACGGTCATCGCGCTGCTCTTCCTGCTCTCCCCCGAACAAATGGGGGGATCATCGCACCCGGCGGCTGATGCGGTGGAATCCGTCCTGGGAAGTGCGGGAGGAATCGCAATCGCCCTGGCGGTCTTCATCTCCACCTTCGGAACCACAGGCATCTACACGCTGACCGCGCCCCGGATCTATTATGCAATGGCGACAGACGGGCTGTTCTTCCGGAGGGTCGCGCAACTCCATCCGCGATACCAGACGCCGGCATTTGCCATCATCCTCCAGTCCGCATGGGCGATCCTGTTAATCTTCTTCTGGGGGACGTTCGAGAACCTGATCTCCTATGTGGTATTCACCGACTGGATCTTCTTTGCCATGGCAGGCGCAGCGGTCTTCGTGTTGCGCAGAAAAGAACCGGACGCAGTCCGTCCGTACCGGACAGCGGGCTATCCCCTGACGCCGCTCTTCTTTGTGCTCGTTTCGCTCTGGTTTGTCTTGAACACCTTCGTCAGCAGGCCCGATGAGGCCTGGGCGGGAATCGCGTTTCTGGC
>JAGDMJ010000043.1 GCA_017860555.1 Bacteroidota bacterium | reverse complement strand
AGGATAAAGGAGTACATGATCAAAGCGGTGCGCGAAGCGAAATTGTATACCGCGTGGCTCAAACCGGACAAGGAATACGAGGATGGACTGCTTGCCTTTGTCGGCGCCATCCTGGAGCGGACCGACAGCAATCAGTTTGTGAAGGATTTTGCTGCCTTCACCAGGAAAATCACCCCGTACGGGATCTGGAATTCGCTCTCACAGGTGCTTTTGAAGCTTACGTCGCCGGGAGTCCCTGACTTCTATCAGGGAACGGAGCTCTGGGATTTCAGTTTGGTGGACCCGGACAACCGCAGACCGGTGGACTACTCCCGGCGCGAGGGATATCTCCTGCAGATCCGCCATGGCGAGCAGGCAAACATCGAACAATTGTTGAAGGACCTGCTGGCAAACAAGGAAGATGGAAGGATCAAGCTTTTCGTCATCTACCGAAGCCTGCACCTCCGTGCGACCATGAGCGAGTTATTTGCTTCGGGGGAATATCTTCCCGTTGAGCCTGGGGGTGACCTTGCGGGGAACGTGGTCTCATTTGCGCGGCGGAAGGGCTCGCAGTGGAGCTTGACCGTAGTACCCAGGCTGTTGACCCGGGTCGTTGATGCCGCGACTCCCCCGGTGGGAGAAAAAGTCTGGCGCGGCACGCGGCTTGCCATCCCGGGCGCGCCGCAACGGTGGACGAATGTCATGACCGGGCGCCAGGTGAATTCTTCCGGGGGCATCCTTGTGGCGGATGCGCTGGCCGATTTTCCTGTTGCGCTTCTCACATCATCGGTTGAGCAATGATTGAAGATCTTACGGGTAGATCGTTCTACGGCAATACGGTGCTGGACTACATCATTTTTTCGGGGGCCGAGCTGACAGGCCTTGCGTTGGTCACAGTTCTCCGCAAGGTGCTGATGCCGCGCATCCGGACCTGGTCGCAGCAAACGGAATCCTCGCTTGATGATATCCTGGTGCGCATTCTGGAGCGAGCCGTGGTCCCTCTTCTGTACTACGGTCGTGATGGAGAAGGGGTCGGTCTCAAGGCCTCCAAAGCGCGATATACGGTACGGTCTGACAGTGATATGAGACATTTACTTACCATGCTCAGGGAGGCACAGCATGTACACGCTGGATGATTTCAGGGACGTTGTGGGGGACAAGGTCCTTGCCGATATCTATCGCGCGGCACGGGGGCTCTACGGAGTGAAAGTGCTCCACGTGAATTCCACATATTACGGCGGCGGCGTCGCAGAGATGCTCTATACGCTGATCCCGTTGATGAACGACGCCGGTATCAGCGCCGACTGGCGGATCATGCGCGGCACGCCGGACTTCTTCAACATCACGAAAGAATTCCACAACGCCATTCAGGGAGACGAGATCACCCTGACGGATGTGAAAAAGGACTTGTACCAGCAGACCAACGAGGATTTTGCCTCGTACTGCAAGATCGATGCGGATGTGGTGATCATCCACGATCCCCAGCCGCTCCCGATGATTCAGTACTACAAGAAGAGCCAGCCGTGGGTCTGGCGCTGCCATGTGGATCTCTCGCATCCCAATCCGGAACTCTGGCGATTCCTGAAGAGATTCATTCTTCGATACAATACGGCGATCGTCTCGCATGAGATGTACAAGAAAGACGATCTGCACGTGGACCAGCGTGTGATCGCGCCCGTGATCGATCCTCTTTCGCTGAAGAACAAGGACCTCACGCCGGATCAGATCACGGAGATCTTGAAGACCTACAATGTTCCCACGGACAAGCCTTTCATCACCCAGATCTCAAGATTCGACAAGTGGAAGGATCCCCTGGGGGTCATCGAGGTGTACAAAATGGTCAGGAAGGAGTTTGATTGCAGGTTGGTGCTGTGTGGAAGCATGGCGTCCGACGATCCGGAAGGGATGGTGATCTACGATGAGGTGCAGCAGCGCGCGAAAGAGCTGATCGACAACCGGGAGCTTATCCTGATCTCGGTGGAAAACAACACGATGGTGAATGCGTTGCAACGAAGCGCCGCGGCGATCATCCAGAAATCGATCCGCGAAGGATTTGGCCTGACGGTAACCGAGGGACTCTGGAAAGGAAAACCGGTGATCGCATCACACGTCGGCGGGATCCCGTTGCAGATCATAGATGGAGAGACGGGTTTCCTTGTTGACCCTCATGATTTGAGAGGCTGTGCCGACCGGGTGCTGCGCGTGCTCCGCGAACCGAAGATGGCGGAGGAAATTGGAGTGAAGGCCAAAGAGGAGGTGCGGAAGAAATTCCTGATCACCCGGCTCGTCTTTGATGATCTCAAGCTCGTCAGCGATCTGGTTGGGCACTAGGCTCCTCACACCCGTTTTCCATTTATTTTGCTTGACTTTTATAGAGGCGAATGTTAATTTAAGACGAAATACTCTGATATAATTCACAGGATTTATGAGCCTTATCTTCAGTCGTCAGTGTGAATATGCCTTGCAGGCAGTCCTTTACCTGGCGCTGAAACCCTCCGGGGAGATGACCCCCATCAAGGAACTGGCGAAGGCTCTGAAGATCCCGTATCACTTCCTCGGGAAGATCCTTCAAGATCTGACGCGGAAGGGGCTGCTTTCCTCGCATAAGGGGCCGACCGGCGGTTTTGCCCTCGATATGCCGTCAAAGGAGATTACCCTTTTTCACATTGTCGATGCGATCGACGGGGCGGATTTCACACAGACCTGTGTTCTGGGATTTCCCGAATGCTCCGGCAAGAATCCCTGTTCCGCACATGAAAAGTGGAGTCAGTTGAGGGAGGGTATTTACCAGATGCTCGTGGGGAGAAACATTGCCGACATGGCCAGGGCGATGAAGAAACCGGAATATCGCCAGGCGGTGTCAGCGCAAGACTGACAGGTTGTTGCCTGGGCCTATTTCAGACAAAATCATCTCAAATAAACACCGTCCGCTGCTCGCGCGACTGAGGGGAGAATCCCTGGCGGCGGAGAATCAATCTTGAAGATGGATGCTTCATGAAAGTCCTGAATGAATACGCCGTCCCCGGTTCTGCCGGGGAACGGTTCAGGGAGGTGCAGCCCGACGGAAGGCCCCGCATCAAAAAGCTTCTGCCCGAACTCCGAAAACCAAAGCCGGCTTACCGTCACGAGACTGTCTGGTACAAACGTATCATGTTGCGGCTGAGCGATGACTCACAATATCAACGCTCCGCGGTGCAGTATGCCTTTGCTCTTCTCTGCATCTGGATCGGGATCGAGTTCTACCTCTTCATGTCGTGGGGAGCATCGGGCGGACAGGAATCGTTCTATCCCCGTCCACCGGGCGTGGAGGGATTTCTTCCCATCAGCGCGCTGATCAGCCTCAAGTACTGGATGCACACGGGCATCATTAACACGATCCATCCTTCCGGCCTTTTCATCGTGCTGGCGATCGTCGGAGTCAGCCTGGTTGTCAAGAAAGCGTTCTGCAGCTGGCTCTGCCCCGTCGGCACGCTCAGTGAATCTCTCTGGATGCTCGGGCAGAAACTCTTCAGGAGGAACTGGACAGTTCCTCGGTGGCTGGATTACCCTCTCCGTTCGATCAAGTATCTCCTCCTGTTCTTCTTCGTCTGGTCGATCGTCCAGATGGATGTCGGGGCTCTTGCTGGATTCATCTACAGTCCGTACAACAGGGTAGCTGATATCAAGATGTATCTCTTCTTTGCAGAAATCTCCGGCACGGCGCTCTGGACCATCGGCCTCCTGATGCTGCTGTCGGTCTTTGTGAAGAATTTCTGGTGCCGTTTTCTCTGTCCGTATGGTGCGTTGCTTGGCATCGTCGGGTGGTTCAGCCCGCTGAAAGTCACAAGGACGGCATCGACATGCATCGACTGCGAGCTTTGCACGAAGGCATGCCCGGCAAACATCAAGGTACACACAGCCGGCCGGGTCTGGAGTGACGAGTGCACGAGCTGTTTTGCCTGCGTGCAGGCCTGTCCGGTCAAGAACACGCTTGAAGTACGCGCACGCGCGCAGGGGCGCGCTGTGCCATTCTGGGTTCTTGGAACCCTGGTCGCCGCCCTTTTTGTGGCCGTCACCGGAATAGCCATGCTGAGCGGGCACTGGCAGAACGGCATCTCGCAGCAGGAATATCAGCGGCGATTCAACGAGTTGCACTCGCCGCTGTATCAGCATTTCAGAGGGGAGGTGCCGCAGTATGGACCAAATGATTGAACCTCGCGCCGCAGGTTTCCACTCCGTCGAGGAGTTCTACGACCGTCTCGCCCCGGAGTATGACGTAATGACGGCGATGGAAAAGCGGTTCGTGCGGGAGGAACCTTTCTTCCGCCTGCTCGTGCAGCGTTACCGCATCGGGTCCGCGCTGGACGCGGGATGCGGGACCGGGTTTCATTCCATCGTGCTTGCGAGTCTTGGCGTGAGGGTGACTGCGGTGGACATTTCCGGCCGCATGCTTGAAGAACTTGCCAGGCATACCGCCCAACTGGGGCTCGATATCCGCACCGTGCAATCCCAGTTTGCGGGGCTTCCGGCCCGGCTCGGCGAACGGTTCGACGCCGTGTTCTGCATGGGGAACACGCTTGCCCATCTGCTGACGAAGCAAGAACTCGGCGCAACGCTGGAATCCTTTGCACGGCTTCTTGTTCCCGGAGGCATCCTCTTTGCCCAGGTCCTGAACTATGATCGTATCCTCCTGGACCGGCCTCATACGCAGAGTGTTCGAGAAACTCCGCGGGGAACGTTCATCCGTTCCTATGAGTACCTGGACGACACTATTCGCTTCACGATTCGAACAGAGCCGCCACCCGGGAGCGGCGGGCAGGAACAGACCCAATCGGTGGAATTGCGCCCCGTGCGTTCCAGCGAGCTCAGCGCGATGCTTGTCCGGGCGGGGTTCGACGAGGTGCAGACCTTCGGCAGCATCGCCATGGAGCCGTATGATGCGACGACCTCCGGTGATCTCGTCGTGCTGGGGCGACAGGGGGAGGGAGAACGCACATAGGCGATCCTGCAGGTACTTGCGGTTCTTTTTGATCAGCCTGATCTGAAAACGGTTTCGGAATGGATGCCGGACCCAACCGGCCGGGACACAAGAGATCGTGCCCTCACACGATAAATAAGGAGAGGTCTACACCATGGAACATAGAAATCTGCGTGAGCTTGAGCAATTCGAAGAGGGAAAAGCGATTCATGTCCCGATCTACAGTATAGAGCAGGTGCGTGTCATTATGCTCTGCCTTGCCCCCGGATCGGGAATACCGATGCATAAACATCCCGGGTTTGAGGTTACTCTGACGCCATTGCGCGGGAAGGGGATGATCACATCGCCGGAAGGTGGGAAGGTCACGCTTGAGCCCGGCACCATCCATTTTTCGGATGCGGAGTGCGGCCTTGACCCGCATAATCCGTTCGAGGAGCCGTTTGTAATGTTAGTACACAAAGTAAGAGTCTAGCCACGGATGCACACAGATGCATTGAGGCGGATGAAAACAGGACCACAGCTGAACACAAATATTGTGTCCCTCCGCTTCTTTCCATCTGTGTTCATCTATGGAAAAGAAACCACTCCGGCTAGCGTAACAACAATAGCTTTTTCACTGCCACGTAGTTCCCAGCAACGAGTCGATAGAAATACGCACCGCTGGCGAGAGCCGCCGCATTCAGCCTGACGCTATAGCGGCCGGGCGTTTTCTCCTCCTCAACCAGTGTCACCACCTCCTGACCGATCACGTTGTAGACCTTCAGCGTAACATGCGACTTCACCGGGATGTCGAAGTATATCGTCGTAGTCGGGTTGAACGGGTTGGGGTAGTTCTGTGCAAGCTCAAAGACGGCCGGCATGCCTTCCTCAGATTGTTCCACGCCTGTCACCAGGTTCGAGAGCAGGGGATTGGCAAGAAAGCCTCCTATCGTTTGGAAGTTTGCCCCCCGGGTCTGGCCAATGATGGTCTGCCCGGCCACGGCTTTGACTGCCACATTCCCCTCGAGGGAGGCGCCGTAGCCCATGGAGAAAGAACTCCAGGGTACTCTGGTGTTCTGGGCGAGAGAGGGGACAGCCAGAGGCAGCACGAGCAGGATGATGATGGTTTTCATTTTTCTCTCCTCTCTTATTGCCCACGTGAAGCTTGTTCTCGTTTGAGTGCCTTGAGTACGGCTGTCAGCGCGTTCAGGCGGCTCTCAACTGAGTCCGAAGTGGCGCGTTGCTTTCCTGCCGCGGCCAAAGCATCGCCGGGTGGCGGCGGGTCACCACCAGAGGGTGTCTCAATCGTACCCTAGGAGCGGGTATGAACAGGGCAGAGAAGGCGATATTCTCTGCAGTGACCTGATCAACTTCAAGACCTGTCCTTCACTGGCACCGTTCTGCGCCAGGTCGGCACACTGGATCGAGGCATCGGCGATCTTGGCACTTGTCACGGAGGCGTCGGCGAGCTTCGTGTTGGTGATGCTGCCATTGACCACGGTGCTGGCAATGCGCGTGCTGTCGGCTTTCACACTCGTCATGCTGTAGGCCACCGAGGAGAAGTGCAACCGAGGCGAAAGCTCACTCCCTCCGGAGACCTGCATGCTCAGCCAGTAGGGCTTGTCGAACTTCACGGCAGCCGGGAAGGGCGTCACATCGCCCAGGTCGGTGGCAAAGAGCCCCTTCTTTACACCGAGCGACTTTGCCTCCGTCCAGAGGGCAGTGCCTCCGCTTTCTGTGTCATAGAGCCGGAAGGTGATCGTGTAGGTGCCGTCAGGCTTGGGATGATCCGTGCTGTCGGTGAGGATCCCTTGATACGACAATGTCCGGGGAGTTTGCGCGAAGGCAAACTGTCCGATGTGCATCATGAGAATGAACGTGCAGGTGATCGCAAGCAAGCGCTTCATGACAGGCCCTTTCGGAATGGAGTGGGGCACGATGCTGGTCGGGGAGAAGAGCAACGCTGGTGCGAACGTGCTGAAAAGTGAGCCTGGAATCAATAGATAAAAGTGACTATCTCAGGCCTTTGTGACGCCTATCACATTTGGGTTCCTGCCGTTGAACTTCAGGCAAGAAAGCAATACCTTCTTGAGGGCTTTTCCACCACTTTCTCTACCATGAGTGTCATCGCCACGGATGGACTCTGCGCGAAACAATTCAGCCGGTAAGACGATCAAACTTCTCATCGCCGACGACCATACGATCGTCCGCCGCGCATTGATTTCCTTACTCTCGCTCAATGAACGGATGGAGGTGGTGGGAGAGGCGGCTGACGGGAGAGTTGCCGTTGAGCTGGCGGACCGGCTTGAGCCCGACGTCGTTCTCATGGACATCAGTATGCCTGCCCTCAATGGCCTCGAGGCAACCCGGCAGATCAGAAAACAGTCGCCCAGCGTCAAAATCCTCATCCTCACGGCACACGACAACGAAGAGTACGTCCTGGAGGTCGTCCGCAGCGGAGCAAATGGCTACATCCTCAAGAATTGCGCGGCGGAAGACCTGTACAACGCGATTGTGTCGATTCACTCGGGCCATGCGTTCTTCAGCCCATCTGTCTCCAAGATCTTGGCGGATGATTATGTGAGGTCCATCAATCCGGACGGGAGCGGGGGTTCGCCCCTGAAAACTGATCCTCGATTGACTGCCCGGGAGCGGGAAATACTCCAGCTTGTCGCCGAAGGCGAAACTCACCAACGAATCGCTGAGACTCTCCACATCAGCGTCAGGACAGTGGACACCCACTGCAACAATATCATGAAAAAACTTGATATTCATGATACGGCCAGCCTGGTGACATATGCCATCAAGAATGGCATCCTGATTCTTCCCCGATAAATCACCGATCTCTCTACGTAGTTACCAGTGTTCAAAATACACGGCTCAACGTATTGCATACTGTTGGCTAATATTAGTATTTTGGTTGCGCACTTTTCACCATCTGCCGTACTTCATACAAGGATCACACCGATATGTCCAATTCTCCGCAGGGTCCAACAGAAGCAGGTGAGGGGGTGCAGAAGGCCCGTTCCGTCGATCAGGCGGGACACGCTGCCCCGGCATCGCTCAAGATCCTTATCGTTGATGATGTCCAGGAAAACCTCATGCTCCTCGAAGAGGTGCTCTCGGAGAACGGGTACGTTCCGGTTTCCGCAAAGAACGGCCTGGAAGCCTTAAGCCACCTGGAGACGACAGAGATCCATCTGATCGTGGCGGATGCAATGATGCCGAAGATGGACGGCTTTCAACTCTGCAAAGAAGTCCGCGCGAAAGAGCTCTCGTCGAAGATTCCGTTCGTGATCTACACCGGAAACTACGTCGACGGTGCGGACCAGGAATTTGCGCGCAGCATCGGCGTGGATCGCTATGTCGTGAAGTACGCGGGCCTGGGATCTCTGATCGAAACGATCAACGAGTTGACGGAGCAGCATTACGGATTCAAACGGCAGGCGCTTCCCGATCAGGAGCCGATCAATGATCATGAGTTTCTCGAGAAGCATCACGCCATCATCATCCGCAAGCTGGAGGAGAAGATGGCGGAGCTGGAAATGTATGCGGAGGCGCTCACGATCAAGAACAGGGAGATCCAGGCCTCGGAGGACCGCTACCGCGGGTTGTTCGACCACGCGAGCATCGCGATTCTGGTTGTGGACAGAGACACGCGGAGAGTGCTGGATGTGAACAAGCAGGGGCTTGCCTTGCTGCGGTATGGCAAAGAGGAGTTGCTTGCGCTTCCCGAACCGCCGTTCGCCGGGGGTGAGGACCTGCTCGGCTCTCTCCTGGGGGCGAGCATGTTTTCTTCCGGGGAAGCCGCCATGCGCACGAAGGGGGGCGAGGTGCTCGACGTGGAAGTCGGAGCGGCACCGCTTGCGCGCCCGCAGGACAATCGGATCCTGCTATACATCCGTGACATCACCGAGCAAAAGCGTATGCGGGAGCAGTTGATGCAAGCGGAGAAAATGTCGCTCATGGGACGCCTTGCTGCCAGCATCGCGCACGAGATCAGGAACCCGCTTTCCGCCGTTACCTTGAATCTGCAATACCTGCGGCAGAAAGCCGACGCCGACACCGGCCTGCGTGGGATCATCGATGATGCGCTGGAAGGCGCTCGCCGCGTGGAATCGGTCATGGAGAATACGCTGAGCTTCGCGAGGATCACACCGCCGGTGCTCAAGCTGGAAGCCATCAACGACCTGGCCGATCATGTCCTCGGGTTTCTCCGTGTCCCGGTGCAGCAAAAGAAGATCACCGTCGAAACGCAGTTCGCCCCCGGACTTCCCAGGATTCACGTCGATGCCAAGCAGATCGAACAGGTGATCCTGAACGTGCTCCAGAACGCCGTCGACGCTTCTGTGGAGGGAGGCGTGATAACGCTCGCCACCGGTCTGATGGAGGACTCCGCACAGGCACAGAGGGGGGCGGGTCCGTCCGTGGTGATGGCGATCCGTGATTGCGGCGCCGGGATCACCGAAGAACAATACAAACATCTGTTCGAACATTTCCGGACGAACAAGCCGGGAGGGACCGGCCTTGGCCTGGCAATGTCCAAGCAGATCATGCTCCGCCACAATTCTGAGATACGCATTGAACCGGCCCCGGGATCGGGGACGATCGTTCGCCTGGTGTTCCCAGCTCATCTGTAACAGAACTCCTCCAATACAAAGGATGCTGATCCATGCCCAAAGCACGAATTCTTATCGGGGACGACGAGGTCATCCTGACCAATACCCTGAACAAGATCCTCACCGATCTGGGATACGGGGTGTCGGTGTGCAACAAAGGACAGGACCTTTTTCAATATCTCGGGGAATGCAAGCCTGATCTGGTGCTGCTGGATATCTATCTTGGTGAGGTGAACGGCATTCAGCTGCTGAACCGGATGCGGAACGAAGGGATCACCATGCCGGTCATCATGATGACGGCGCATTCCGACGTTGCGCTTGCCGTGCGGGCGATGAAGGAGGGAGCCGCCGACTTTGTCGTCAAGCCGTTCGACCTGAATCACTTGGGGGTGTTGATCGAGAAGAACCTGGACTATGCGTCGCTGCAGACCAAAGTGAAGTTACTTGAAGAGGAGCTGCAAGAAGAGCGCCCCCGTGGTGGCATCATCGGCAAGAGCCCGGCTCTGCGCAGGGTCCTGGACACAGCCGAAAAACTTGCGCAGGGGGACAATACCACCGTGCTTCTGGAAGGAGAGAGCGGAACGGGAAAGGAGCTCATTGCCCGGTTCATTCACCAGAAGAGCGCCCGTTCCGAAACCCCGTTCATCACCATCAATTGCGGCGCGATCCCGAAGGATCTGGCCGAGAGCGAGTTCTTCGGCTACGAAAAAGGGGCATTTACCGGCGCCACGGAGCGGATGAAGCAGGGGAAATTCGAGCTGGCTCATGGCGGGACGATCCTCCTGGACGAGGTGCGGGAGCTTTCGCTGGACATGCAGGTGAAGCTTCTTCGCGTCCTTGAGGAGAGGCGGTTCTACCGGCTTGGTGGGACCAAGGAAATTTCCGTGGACGTACGCGTCATCGCCGCCTCCAACCGCGAGCTCACCAAAGAGGTTGAGGCGGGGAGGTTCCGCGAGGATCTCTTCTACAGGCTCAATGTCGCTTCCATCCGTATTCCCCCTCTCAGAAACCGGAAGGAAGATGTCAGCGAGCTTTCGAATGCGTTCCTGTCGGAATTCTGCCGACGCTTCACGCGCCCGGTTCCCCGGCTTTCCCCCGAGGCGCTTCAGTTCCTGGAGCAACTTCCCTGGCGGGGAAACGTCCGTGAGTTGCGCAACGCCATGGAGCGCGTCGTACTGCTGAACGACGTCCAGGTTTTGACGCCGGAGCATTTCGGTTTCCTCAGGACGGGGGAGGGGCAGCCGGTGCTGCCCGGAATGCACGATGGCAAACCGTTTGTGCTCGAGATCCCGCCGAAAGGGATCACGATGAGCGAGGTGGTCCGGGACCTGATCCTGAAGACGCTGGATATCGTGGGGGGGAATCAGGTTCAGGCGGCAAAAGTCCTTGGCCTTACCCGCTCAAAGCTTCGCTACAGAATGGAACAGCTGGGTATCCAGCCGGAACAACGAACATACCGCACGAACGTGTGATATCATTGGCCCACGAACAGCGTGAGACGGCAGCATGAGGGAGCCCGGCGAGATGAGCGTCCCGCGGAGACTCTGGAAGAGGTTCCGGTTCTCCGTTGCCACGCTCGCGAAGACGATTGAGCATGCGGCCTCCGTGCCTGTGATCTCCACGGACGCGGATGGCATCATCGACTTCTGGAATACGGGAGCCGAGCGCGTCTTTGGTCTTCCGGCAAAGAAAGTGATCGGGAGAAGCTCGCTCGGGGCGCTCCTCCCGCTTGCCGGCGCCGATGAGTTGCGCGCAGGATTGCGTTCCGAAGCCTTCCGGCGCGGAGAACCAATTCACCTCGAGGTGCAGACCGCGACGCCGGCTTCGGACCCGCTATGGGTCCGGCTGAGCGTGTCCGCCCGCGTGAACGGCAGCGGGAAGATTGAAGGAGCGGTGGCTATCGGTGAGGATATCACGGAGCGGAAGCGCGGGGCGACAAAGCAGGCGGCAATCTACGCGATCTCAGCGGCTGTCCAGTCGAACCAGAGCCTGGGCGAGCTCTTTTGTACCATCCATCAGAGCATCAGCGAGATCATCACCGCGAAGAACTTCTATATCGCCCTGTACGATCGGGAAACTGACCTCATAAGTTTTCCCTATTTTGTGGACGAATGTGATCCTCCGCCTCAAACGCGCAAACCGGGGAAAGGGCTGACGGAATACGTTCTCCGAACTGCAACGCCGCTCCTCGCCTCCCCCGAGCGTTTCCGCGAACTGGCGAATTGCGGCGAGGTGGAATCCATGGGGGAGCCTTCGCTCGATTGGCTGGGTGTGCCGCTTCAGGTGGCAGATCAGACTCTGGGCGTGCTCGTCGTGCAGACGTATTCCGAAGGGGTGCGGTACACGGACGAGGACATGCGGATGCTTTCGTTTGTCTCGTCCCAGATCGCCATGGCGATCGATCGGACACAAAAGGAGGAGTCGCTGCGCAGGTCCGAAGCGGAGATGCGTAGCCTGTTTTCGGCCATGAGCGACGTTGTGTTGCTCCTGGATGCCGACGGGCGCTATTTAAAGATCCCGCCCACCAATCCCGCATTGCTGTACAGGCCGTCTGACCAATTGATCGGCAAGACCGTCCGGGAGGTGTTCCCGCCTGAGTTCGCGGAATTGTTTCTGGGCTACGTGCGCGAAGCGCTTGCCTCGCGGCGCCCCGTGAAGGGAGGATACTCGCTGCGGATCAACGGGCAGCCTCTCTGGTTCGATGCTACCATCTCCCCTGCCGGGGATGACAAAGTGCTGATTGTCGCCCGGGACAGTACCGCCCAGAAGGCGATGGAGGAAGCGCTGCGAGAGGCGGAAGAGAACTACAAAGGGATCTTTGAGCATGCCGTCATGGGCATTGCCAAGCGCACACCCCATGGCAAGTATGTCAGCGCGAATCCCGCTCTCGCGAGCATCTTCGGGTATGATTCACCCGAAGAGTTGCTGGCGGAGATGGACAGCGATGAAGCACAGCGCTATGTGAATCCCGGCCGCCGCTACGCCTTTGCCGAGCAGCTTCAGCTGACCAATTCCGTGTCCGGGTTTGAATCGCAGGTCAGGCGGAAGGACGGCACGATCGTCTGGATCTCCGAGAATGTTCAGACGGTCCGGGACGGAGAGGGGAATATCTCCTACTGTATCACCACCGTGGAAGATGTCACCGCGCGAAAGCAGGCCGAGAAGGAACTTCGACTGCTGGCAAACACCATCACGTGTGCCAAAGACTGCTTCGTCCTCAGCGATCTGGAAGGAAAGATCCTGTTCATCAACGAAGCTCTTCTGGCAACCTACGGGTACAATGACCAGGAGTTGTTGGGCAAGAGCGTGAATAT
>JAGDMJ010000042.1 GCA_017860555.1 Bacteroidota bacterium | reverse complement strand
CGGATGATCTCCAAGGAGTTCTTCACCGGTCCGCTCGCATCAGTGGTCGTCACCCGGATCGCCGCGGAGGGATGCCGGTCCATTCGGCAGTCGGTACTCCTGTACAAAAACTCCGACAGAATTGATTTTATCGTTGATCTGGACAAGTCGGAATCCGGGAGATTGCTCAAGCAGTCCACGGCGCAGAACAAGGAAGCACTCTTCTATGTGCTGCCGCTGAACATACCGGACTTCACGATCCATCACGACCTGCCAGGGGGTGTAGTGGAGCCACTGGCCCACCAGTTCCAGGGATCGACCTCGAGCTTCTTCGGGATCCAGCACATCTCCGATTTCTCCAATAGCCGGTATGGCGTGACGCTGGCACCAGTGAATGCTCCCCTTGTGGTGTATGGAACACCCCGGGCTGCTTTGTGGCTTAAACCGAACGATGCCGAATTCGACGCAACAAAACCCGCGAAGAGTTGTGTCTCCCTTTACCTCATGAACAATATGTTTTTCACCAATATTCCCCTTTCTCAACCCGGACAGGCGACATTTCGATGGAGCATGAGAGCGCATGACGGAGATTGGGTTGCAGGCAAGGCCTATGCCTTCGGCTGGGACGCTTCTCATCCCTTCGAAACGTTCCTTGTGGAGAGGAAGCATCAGGGTCTTCTTCCTGCTACACAACACAGTTTCCTGACTGTTGACAATGATAACGTGCTCTGCAGCACGTTCAAGCCTGCCGAAGTAAATGGGGAAGGCTTCATCCTGCGCTTCTTCGAGCTGGCAGGAAAAGCATCACGTGTCCGCGTTCAGATGCCCCTCTTTGAAAGCATCGTCCGGGCAGTGGAGACCAATCTCGTCGAGGATGACCGCGAGGTTTCTTTCCCCGTTTCAAACAAGAACCAATTCATTTTCTCCATTGCCCCTTTTGGGATCAAGACCATCCGCATCGTTCCCGCACAGCCAGGCGCGCTGCAACCACCGGCGGCGGTACAAGCCCGGGCAACATCGGACAGGGAGGTCGCGCTTTCCTGGAAGGGAACCAATGAAAAACGCACCAGTTACTACCGTATCTACCGCGGAAGGACAGAGAATTTCATCCCGTCGATTGCAGCCTGCGTGGGAACGACGACTGAACCGGCTTACAACGACCGGCCAGCTCCTAATCTCGGCGGATGGCTGGATAACCGGATCGAACCGGCAACGACATATTACTATCGGATTGAAGCGGTCGGACCGTTGAACAGCCGGAGCACGCCGAGCGGGCCGGTCCGCGTCACGACCCTTCCGGCCTCGGAGAAGAACTCTCCCCCGAACAAAGTGCTGGGCCTGGAGGCAACAGCGGTAAGCCCGATAAGCACCTACAACTACATCTGTCTGCTTTTTTCTACCAACATAGAGTCCGACGTTACACGCTATCGCATTTTCAGAAGCGAGACCCCGGGCGTCACTCCAGACGATATCCACAAGCTCATCGAAATTGATGCCCGGGAGAAATTCACACATGTTACTCCTCACGGATATTCAACGGTGACGAGGGAATTGCGGGAGTACGCGGATATCATCTATCCGGACGAGAGCGCCAGACCAAACCGTCGATATTACTACAGGGTTTGCGCCGTGGATGAGGCAGGGCAGCCCGGAGAGTGCTCTGACGAGGTCTCAGCGATCTCCCCGATCACGCGTCTGAGCTTCGACGGGAACCTCTTTTTTTTCGATAGCTCGCTGGTGGACATTCGTCCTGTCCTCGAGGACGGGAGCGAAATACGCTACACCACGGATGGATCCGAACCGACCAGGACCTCACCGCTCTATCGCGGCCCCTTCTCTCTCACGAAGCCGGCAACCATCAAAGTCGCCCTGTTCTATCCGGGAACGGGCAGTGCTACGGTGACAGGCGAAGCGCATTACATGCGCTCGCTCTACCCTCCGCCAAAGTACCTTTTGCCGTACAGCGACAAATGGCCCGGACAAGGGCCCCTTAATATGGTCGACGGTATGCGGGGGTCAACCTATTTTGACAGCTATTTTCAGGGTTTTGAATTCAATGACATGGACATCGTCATTGATCTCGGGGGAAAGAAAGAAATCCAGGATGTCCGGGTTACCATGCTCCAGGACATCCGGGCCTGGATTTTCCTCCCGGAACACGTTGAATTCTTTCTTTCCCATGACGGGGCCAATTTCGAGAAGGTCGGAGACGTGAAGACCGCCAACGAACACGAGCGAACGGATGGCATATTCCTGAAGGAATACACCGTCATGTTGGAGAAGCGGCCCGCCAACTTCGTCAGGGTCAGGGCGAAAAATGTCGGCCTGTGTCCCCCCTGGCATCCTGGATTCGAGTATCACGGAAAGGCGTGGCTCTTCGCTGATGAAGTCATTATCCACTAACACATATTCCACTGTCATGAGGCTGTCCATGAGTGTTCGTCGTGCAATTCGCAGGATCGCAATCGGTGTCGTGCTGTTCTCCGTTGGTATCCAGGGAAAGGGAACCGGCCAACCACTCGAGGAACAAGAACTGTTGCCAGGTTATTTCAGGACACTCTCCGGGGATAGTATTGCATACGAGTCGCCGATTGCCTCTTCCGGCACAGCATTGCTTGCTCGCGCGACTGACGGATCGAGCTCCATTGCTTGGGAGACCCAGGCAGTGCCGGAGGCGGCAAAAGACACTGTCGCGTTCATTTGGCTTGCAGGTTTGGGGAGCAATATCGGGGAAAAACAATTCCGTCTCTCGGTAAACGGAAAGGACGTTGCGACATTCACCACCTCATCCCGTGATTTCTGGGAAGTTGCCGGAGCCGGGGGAATATTTCTGCAGTTCCAGACCATCATGGTTGACCGCGCCGGGGATCATTTCGGCTTCATGCGTCTGAGCTTGCCTCCGGGCATGGCAACGCCTGGGAAACCCGTTGCGCTCCGCATGACAGGAGAAGACGCAAGGAGCATGGCATGGGTGATGACTTTCACCTCCCCGCTTGAAGAGGGCGTCACGGCATCGTCACGGCCAGTCATCATGCGGGTCAAGAAAAGATCGGTCCAGCCACTTGATCTGGAGATTGTCAACATTGGCAAAGCCACGACGGCCCTTCTGACGGTTCCCGGACTGCCGGCGGAAAAGATCAATGTCCCTTTCGGGGTTACCAGGCACACGGTTCACCTTACGCCAGTAGACGCGGAAAAGACCGTGCAGGTTGGGCTTGAAATGGGCAAGACCCGCAGGACCGCTTCGGCAACCTTAACACCGGCCAGGCACTGGACGATCTATTTCGTTCAGCACACGCACACGGATATCGGGTACACGCGCTCGCAAACCGAAATACTCGCCGAACACCTGCGTTATATTGACTATGCGCTGGACTATTGCGACCGGACTGATGGCTATCCCGATGAGGCGAAATTCCGATGGACCTGTGAGACCTCCTGGGCGGTGCGTGAATACCTCAAGGTACGGCCTCCCCGGCAGATTGCCCGCCTGAAGACGCGTGTGCAGGAAGGGCGCATTGAGGTGACGGGGATGCTTCTGAACTGGGCAGAAGTCGCCGACGAGAACGCTCTCGTACATTCCCTCGAGCCGATTGCCGCGCTCCGTGAACTGGGTTTGCCTGTCCGCACCGCGATGCAGGATGATGTCAACGGTTACGCCTGGGGCTTTGTGGATTACTTTCACGGCCTCGGGATCAAGTACGTTACCTCCGGGATCAATGCCGCCCGGGCACTGAAGCCGTTCAAGGTTCCCACGCCTTTCTGGTGGGAATCCCCATCCGGGAAACGTGTGCTTGCTTTCCGTGCGGATCACTACATGACGGGCAATTTCTCGAATATTCATACGGACAACTTTGTCCTCATCGAGCGCACTCTTCCCAAATATCTCCGGCAGTTGGAATCGGACGGCTATCCTTACGACAGGATCAGCATGCAGCACAGCGGCTACCTGACGGACAACTCGCCGCCATCAACGTTCGCCTCCGAGAATATCCGCCGGTGGAACGAGACATATGAATGGCCGAAGCTCCGGACCGCCACGGTGCATGAATATCTCCAATGGGTCGAAGCGGAACATGGCAAGAGCCTGCCGGTCTTCCGCGCCGCATGGCCGGATTGGTGGACCGACGGCTTCGGCTGCGCGGTGCGCGAAACGGCAGCGGGCCGCCAGACACAGGCGGACCTGATCGTGAATCAAGGCCTTCTGTCAATGGCACAGCTGTTCGGCGCCTCGCTTCCACAGGCGGTCCTGCAACAGATCCGGTCGGTCGCGGATCATCTCCACTTCTATAACGAGCACACGTTCGGGGCGGCCGAAAGCATCTCGGATCCATTGGCCGAGAACACCCAGGTCCAGTGGTCGGAAAAATCATCCTACGCCTGGCAGGCGGTGATGCAGAGCCGCCTGCTGCGCGAATCGGCCATGGGCCACCTTCAGCCTTTCCTCACCGCTTCCGTGGAACCCAGCGTGGTGGTGTTCAACACCCTGAACTGGAAACGGTCGGGGATGCATTTGCTGTACGCCGACAATCAGGTGCTCCCGAAAGAGCGGGAATTCCGGATCGTGGACGGCCAGAACAGGGCCCTACCTGTTCAGCTTGTGCAGAGCCGTTCTGAGGGAAACTACTGGGCCCTGTGGGTCACCGACGTGCCTCCGCTGGGATATACTACCTACCGGATCATCACGACCGGCGAAAGCCGCAAAGGGGAACCCCGGTTCACCCCTTCCGATACGGTTGAGAATTCCTTCTACCGCCTGGTGGTTGACCGAAAGAAGGGAGCGATCAAGAGCCTTTTTGACCGCACGCTCGGGCGGGAGATCCTCGATCCTGCCCGCTCCTGGCAGCTTGGCGAATTCATTTACGAGAAGCTCTCGGACCGGAGCCACATGGAACAGCTACGGCTCGGCAACTACAGGCGTGAAGGCCTCCATGATGTGCGCATCTTGCCCGGGATCGATGGCTCTCTCTGGCAGAGTATCGTGCTGAGCGGTTCGAGCAACGGCTTTGCGAAGGACGACGGGGTTACATGCGAAATCCGGCTGTTCAAAACCGTCAAGCGGATCGACCTCGTCTTCAAAGCTCGCAAGCTGCCGGTAACCGATCCCGAGGCAGTGTATGTCGCTTTCCCGTTCTCGCTTCAAGGGGGAAAGCTCTGGTTCGAAGCTCAGGGTGGGATGGTGATGCCGGGGGAGAATCAGATTCCGGGTACGGCCACCGATTGGAACGCCGTACAGAATTTTGCCGCTCTCCGCGGCGCGGACGCACAGATTATCCTGACGAGCGACGAAATCCCGCTGATGCAATTCGGCGGGATCAATACCGGACGCTACGATCCGGGGGCAAAACCGGCAACACAGCAGATCTTCTCCTGGGTCCTGAACAACTACTGGACCACGAATTTCCGCGCAAGTCAGGAGGGAGAAATGTCGTGGAGCTATGTCCTCACGTCAGATCCCGATACAAGCAATTCATTCGCCGCCCGGTTCGGTTGGGGAGCCCGGATCCCCTTTGTCTCGCGGGTTCTCCCGGGAGCAAACGCCGCCTCATCGCTGCCCGGGACGGCGTCTGCATGGCCCTTCGTCCCGTCTTCCCTGCTCCTGGTCAGTACAAGACCCGCAAAGGAAGGGGTGATCCTTCATCTTCGTGAAGTGACAGGGAAGAACACCATGTTCGCAGGTTCGGAGGGAGCAAAAGGATGGACGATCGAAGAGGTGGATGCGCTGGGCCGGCAACTCCGTCAGGCGACAACGGTATCGTTCGGACCTTATGAGACAAAGTTCGTACGTGTGTGGACGAAGAGAACTGGGGACTGAGAAATACGTCGCTCCTGACGGAGCTCGAATATCACCGGCTATCGATTGGCTACCCATACACCGCTCCTAACGGAGCGCGGGGTGGTAGCTCTCAAAAAAGATCCGTAGCCCAGCCATTCTGTGGATTTTGTCCCCTGCTCCCTGCTTTCGAGCCCCGCTAGGGACGTCGTGTCGGTAGCAAAGGGTGAATATTCCTCTTCCAGCTCCGTCAGGAGCGTCGTATGCCCTTACCCTGCGCATTCATACCGAGTGCACCGAGTTGTTTAAGGTGATTCCCGTAAGAAGGCAGACGGACCGGAATAGATTAGCGAAGAAATGAACCCAGAATACGGACGGGGAACGGGGAACCGCTGATGGCCACCCCGTTCCCCGTCATGAGTCCCCCGTTCTTTATTACCCGTCAACTACAATTTTATACGAAGCCCAAGGTCTCCCGTCATGCCGTAATATTCTTTTCTGGCAGAAAGGGAGGTCTTCTGGTTGATGTCGGTTTCCACAATACCGGTGATATTGTTGAGCGACAGGTACACTTGCATCCCGAACCAGGGCAACTCCTGTTTCAAGGCCAGATCCCATCGCGTGGTGGCAGCCGAGTTCACGCGGTTTTGCATCCAGAAATCGGGCCGTTTGAAGATATTGTCCTGATAGAGCATGGACAACCGTGCGGAGAACCCCATGTAATCGTAACCGAACGAGACATTCAGGATGTCGTTGGGCTGATTGAGCAACCGGGTGGTGTAGAATGTGTCATTCACAGTCTGGGTCATGTTCCCTTCGTCGTCGTATATTGTGATGACCTCGCTTCGCGGATAGCTCGCATCGGAGAAGATATGCGTGTAGTTGACCGTCAAGACAAGGCCGTCGAAGGGCTTGGGCAGGTACCAGAAGTTCGTTTGCCATTCGGCCTCAATGCCCCAGAGGTCGATCGGCATTGGATTGTTGATATATGTGTTGAATTCGAAAAGCGTGCCGCCACTCGGCGGAAGCTCCGGATAGGCACTCAGGTCGCTGCGATAGGTCCTCGAGAAGAAGATCAGATCCTCGATCCTCTTTTTGAATCCGTCGACCGTCAGCAGTCCGATCTCGTTCGAGTGGAGTGAGAGCACGATATCGAAGTTCTCTGAGCGAGCCGGGTTGATCCTGTAGTTATTGTAGTAAACGACGCCGGGCCCGATGTAGTACCGCGGCGTAATGGTGCTGTAGTCCGGATAGTTGAGGGTGTTGGTGTATGCCCCGTGAATCGTAAGCCACTCCAGCGGTGAATAGCGCACATGTACCATGGGCAGAAAATACCCGTGCGACTGATCCACGGTAGTATCGCCTCCCTGAATTCCTCCCGGCACTGAAATACCCCGCATAGCGTGATAACTCGTGGAGAGGTTCTGATAGCGGAAACCCGGGAGGATCTTGACGTCCTCTCCGATTTTTATTGTGAACATGGCATAGCCGGCACTTTTGGTCTCATTCCCGTCGTAGTCGTTGAAAGAATTCTCGAGCCTGTTCCCCGCTATGTATTCGGGGTTGTTCTCACTCTCAAAGTAGGGCATGATGGCCCACATCGGAGAGGTTGCCAGCGAGTAGGGAAGCGGGTAATCCCCCTCGAGATATCTGTTGGGGTCATAGCCCGCGTCAAGGAACGGGAACATGCGGATTCGTCCCGTGCCATTGGGATCATACTGCGGGAGGCTCCCGACGATCTGGGCAATAGCCGTTCCTCCCAGCCAGTAGTTCCCTCCGTCTCTGGCATTGATGTCGTATTCACGGGTGCGATACTGCAGTGCCCCTCCGAACTTCACCGACCCGCTCACCATGCTGGAGATGCCGAAACTCGTTTCCAGATCAAGTGCGCCATTGAAAGTGCGCTCCGTAGAGAGAACGCTGGATCCGCGAACACGTCCCAGGACGGCAGCCATAGGATCGGGACGCGCCAAGAAGGCCAGGCTCCTCGGATCCACCTTGCCCAGGTTTCCCTCGTTGGCAAAACCACCGTTGGTCTGCTGCCAGAAACTGAACAGCAGATCATACGGGTTATCGCTCTCGGAATAGGCATGCGACGCCTTGAACGTCACATGAAAGATCGGAAGATCCTGTTTCACGGAGAGGATATTGCTCAGGGTGGTCAGCTCATTCTTCGTTTCTTCGGCCTGGAACGTGATGCTGTTCGATCTCCAGGCAAGGTACTCCCCGTTGCTGAGCGTCTCGGTGGTGCTCTTGCTCAGGGAATTCATGAACCCGATCTCGCCGTCATCGTGCTTGTAATCGATGACCAGGGTGCCCCCGATGCGTTCCCGGGTCCGGCTCACATCAATCATATTCAACTGGTCGATCTCCGGTACGCCCGCATCGCCATGCTGCTTGTCATAGAGGTTGTAACTTGCCGACATCTCGTTCGCGCTCAGGTTGCGCCGTTCGGAGGCCCCTTGCACAAAGAAGCCGAGGCTGTTCTCCATGACCCGCTTTTCCATTGACCCTACGAACCGGTAATTGTTATACGATTCCCGCAGGCGGTTATAGCCGATCTGGGTCCCAAGGTCAAAGTGCGGCACCCATGACTGCGCGGATTTGTCTTCAGTGACCGGCTCGTTAGCTGCTTTTCTCATGTCGAAATTCACGACGCCTCCCAGCACCGTGGCGTCCATATCAGGCGTAATGGCCTTGATGACTTCGATTCCCCCCAGCATGCTGGAGGAGATCATGCTGAGATCCATCCCCCGGTCGCCAAGAAGACTGGCCGTTCCTGTGCCCTGATTCCGGTCGCCGGAGGTGATACTGTTCTGGGAGTTCACATTGCTCGAAAGTTCCACCCCATCGATAGTGATCTGATTGTACTGAGGTGAGAGCCCGCGGACAACGACCTTGGACCCTTCACCACCAGTTCGGATCAGGGACACGCCGGGGAGCCTGCCGACCGATTCGGCGGCATTGACGTCGGGAAGTTCCTGGATCCGGGCGGCCGACACCACATTCATGACCGGCATGGATGCAAGCTGCTGGTTGATCGCTTCCTTTTGGCCGGCCGCTTGCGCTGTGACGACTACTTCTTCGCCTTCAACCCCGACGGACACGAGCTGAAAGTCCTGCTTCAGGGTCTGCCCCTCATTCACCTGGATGGTCACTTGTTTCTCCGTATAGCCGACATAGGTGGCCCGGAGCGTGTAGGAGCCCGGCGGGACCTCCCGAACGGCGTATTTCCCTTCGATGTCGGTCGAAGCCCCCAGGCTCGTCTTGACAAGCGTGACGTTCGCCCCGGGCAGCGCTTCTCCGGTCTGCGAATCCTTAATGGTGCCGGAGATGGTGGCAGATCGTTGCGCGAAGGCGGAATCCACGATGGACGCAGCCAGAAGCGTCACCAATGCACAAACATAGTAATGTGTTCTCACCAGTAGTCCTCCCTTTTGAATTAACTATTGCACGTTGAACATTCCCTGAAGACGAATATCCGCGGCCGAGCTGCCCACCAGGATCCGGAATTCTCCTGGCTCGATGACTCGCTTCATGTCCTTGTCAAGCATGATAAGCATCTCCGGCGTCACTAAGAAGACGAGTTGACGCGCTTCCCCTGCTTTGAGATGCACCCGTTGAAATGCTTTTAGTTCCTGAACCGGCCGTGCCATCGTGGCAAGCATGTCCTTCAGATACAACTGGACAACCTCATCGCCGTCACGTGTGCCCGTGTTCTTCACGGTAAGGTGGACGCGCAGCGAATCCCGCTTGCCGATGGTTCCTCTGTCAATCTGCAGCCCTGAATAGGCAAAGGTCGTGTAACTCAGGCCATAACCGAACGGGAAAAGCGGCTGGGCGGGAAGGTCGGTATAATGATCGTTGCGACCCGTGGGCTTGTGGTTGTAGGTCAATGGCACCTGCCCAACGGCAAGAGGGAACGTAATGGGAAGTCGCCCGGCAGGAGCATAGTCACCGAAGAGGACATCGGCCACGGCATTCCCTCCTTCCTCGCCCGGGTACCAGACATCAAGAATTCCGTCCACCTTTTCCAACCAGCCATCCATCGTGATTGCGCTCCCTCCCACAAGGACGACGATGACAGGTTTCCCCGTCGCGGCTACGGCCTGGATCAACTCAGGCTGATGGCCGGGGAGTGCAAGAGACGCCCGGTCAAATCCTTCTCCTTCGATAAGTCCCACCACGACGACTGCAACATCGCTCGTCCTTGCCGCCTCGACTGCCTGCTTGATCCCGGCACCCGGGTCCAAGTTCACACCCTGGTCCCAAAGCAGCCGCAACCGCCCCAAGCCAGTGGTTTCGCGGAACTCGATCTTGATCGCATACGCCTGTCCCTGCACGACACTGAAAGTCCGGAGCATTCTGTTGTACGATCGTTTGTCCCAATTGTTGATGACCAGGGAGTCGTTCACAAAGAGGCGATATCCGTCATTGCCCTCGAGTCCGAACTTGAGAGGCCCGGTCCTGGGTGCGACGAGTTCACCCGTCCAGCGGGCGGAAAACCAGTCGCGGGAGATCCCCTCATGTGGGGAAAAGAGCGCCCAGCGGAAATCAAGCCCCGGATCAACGCGTTGTGCCGAGGGTGTTCCGGAGAAGTCAGGGTTGTTCCAGTAGGACGCGAGCAGGCCTTCCTGCGCTGTCCCATCACTTGTGCAGCGCAAGAATTCCCTCGGAACGGGGAGTGCTTCCGGTTCGTCCCGCTTGCATCCTTCCACAAAACTCACCCTCACTGACTTCCCGAGTTTTTCTTTTATCCCGTCGAGTATTGAGACCTTGCGGTTGCCGGGGCCGCTGTACCCGCCGAGACGCGCTTCGGCGGCGTCCGGACCGAGAACTGCAACGGAGGTCAGACGCCTGGTCAGAGGGAGGACACCATTCCGGTTCTTCAGAAGCACGATCCCTGCCTGCGCAGCCTGCCGGGCAAGAGCCCGGTGCTCCGGATGTCCATTCCATTTCTCCGCCTCTACGGGATCGACGTAGGGATCTTCGAACAATCCCAGCTCAAACTTCGCTCGAAGAACCCTTGTCACCGCCTGATCGACCGCCTTCTGATCGATGGAGCGGCGTTCGATGTGTTTCTGGAAGAAGAGAGAAAAATGGTCCAGGCTCGTCTGGAAGATCACGTCGAGGCCGTTCTCGATCGCCTGTTTCATCGACTCCGAATAGTCGCTCGAAGTGAGGTGGAGGTCATTCATCCCTCCTACCGAGCCAGCGTCAGTAATGGCGAACCCCTTGAAACCCCAGTCCCCTTTCAATTTCTTGTTCAGAAGCCACGCATTCGCCGTGTTGGAGCGGCCATCCAGCGAGTTGTAGGATGTCATCACAGAACGGGAACCGCCGGCATGGAAACACGCTTCAAAAGGAGGAAAGTAGATCTCGTCAAGGTACCGCTCTGTCCAGTGCACGGGGTAACTATCCCTTCCACCATCTCCGTGGTTGGCCACGAAATGCTTCGGCGTGGTGATGACTCCCAGTTTCTCGAATTCCCTCACGAACGCCACCCCCATGGCAGAGGAAAGATACGGATCTTCTCCGTATGTTTCCTCCACCCGACCCCAGCGGACATCCGTGGCAACATTCACCACCGGGGAAAGGATCTGCCGTATCCCGCGCGAACGTGTTTCTATGGCGATTGCATGGGCCACCTGCGACATTAACTGCGTATCCCAGGTCGCGGCTAGCGCGATAGACTGAGGAAAGGATGTCGCCCCCCCGCGCACCAGCCCGTGCAGGGCCTCATCAAAGGTGATGATGGGGATTCCCAGACGGGTCTCCGTAAGAAAGAAACGCTGCATGGCATTTGCATCTTCGGCCGCCGTGCGTGCCGAGCCTGAAGTGTTGTAGCGCATGACTTGTTCCGAGACCTGGTGGCTCAAGGCCTCCGTGGCCGGCTGAACGCCGAAGATGCCGTGACGGAGCTTCTGCCTCCCCGGACTGGAATCCGGAGGGCCCATAAAGAGCTGCCAGAACTTCTCCTCCAGCGTCATCCGGGAGAGAAGATCTTTCACTCTTTGCTCTACCGGGAGGTTCGCGTTCCTATAGGGAGGGACTTTCTGCTCTTGCGCCTGCACAGTGAGAGCATGGCAGGCTAGAAGGACGAAGAAGAGAGAACGATGGATGATCATGCCCGGGATGTCCTTTTTGTCAGGAATGAAGAAAGGCACAGATTTTCTTGCTTCGCGTCGCGTTCATCTCACATCTTTGTCGCTCACGCTACTTCGCCGGGGGCCGGTAGAGACTCAACGGCCCATCGAGTTGAATGGCGACAACGGTCACCTGCTGGTCAAGCGTTTCCTTCGGTACGGTAATATAGGCGATGCCCGGGACCGGGCTCCAGGACAGCTTCATCAGTACCTGCGTATCAAGCTTTGCGCCGTTCCCGACGACCCAGGCCTTATTGATCTTGTTGTTCAACCCTTTGATCATCAACGGTCCCACGGGCTGCGAATCCAGAAATAGATAGAGCGTGGTGCTGTCCTTCGAGAGCGCGGACGGCCCGTAGAAATAGTCCTTCGGCACGCCCGCAAGCGTTCCGTACACCGCCTCCTGGTGTTTATTCGTCCACCTGCCCATTTCCCGGAGAATATTCACCTGCTCATCAGGGATGGTTCCATCCTCCTTCGGGCCGACGTCCAGCAAGAGATTGCCCCCCATGCTAATGCAGTCCACAAAGATCCGAATCACCTGGTTCGGCGACTTCCAGTTCGTGTCGTTGATTCCCTGGTATCCCCACGAATCGTTGGTCGTCATGCAGAGCTCCCACCAGCGGGCTGCAGGCCTGACAATGGGCACCCCCTGTTCCGGGGTATCATAGTCACCATAGCCGTTGATGCGGGAATTCACCACAGCCTGCGGCAGCAACCGGGAAATCATCTCGCGCGTCTCCTTTGCCTTCCACTGTTCAGCTGAGTAATGGCTTCGCAATAGGGCGTGATAAGATCTTTCCCGGCCGGCGTCTGTTCGATGACATCAAGATCACTTCGCTTCGTATCGTAGAGCGCCATGCCGTCGTGGTGCTTGCTCGTGAGGACCGCATAGCGGGCGCCGCTTTCTTTGAAGAGGCGGACCCAGGCCTCCGGATCGTATTTGGAGGCGGTGAAGCCTTTCCGCTGCGCCATGTAGTCATCATAAGGGACATGACCGTTGTAGAATGCCCACGACTCGCTGGTTCCGTTGACTGCATAGATGCCCCAGTGGATGAAGATGCCGAGCTTAGCATCGGCGAACCACTGCATGCGCTTTTCTTTCACGCTGTCAGGCTCCTGTGCAGACGCCAGGGCGGTAAAGAGAATGAGGAAAAGCAAGGTCATCGGTTTCATGGTTGGTCCTTCAATTGATGGATATCTCGTCGACAAAAACCCAGGCTTTCTCCCCCGCGCCCCTGTGCCAGGGAGGACTAAGGCCGGTATTGACAACATGTACTTTTGCAGGCCGTCCCTGAGCCTGCGTACGGGGCTCAACAAAGTCCTTGATGCTCGTCTGCTGGTCAGCCTTGAACTCTCCCATCACTATTCTGCCCACCCGGCTTGAAGTTCATCCCGTCATCAGCAACGGATACATCGATGGCTTTTGGAAGAAAGATCCACGACTCCTGAGACGGAGATGAAACCGAGGAGAAGGATCAGAACGAGCCCCAGCGTGTCATCGACGTGCCTCTCATTTTGAGTTGGTCGAGCTCCGCAGGCTCCCCTGCAAGACTACCCGGCCGGTGAAGTCCAGTGTGACCGGTCCGAGGAGACCTGAAGTTATCGAGCCCCGGTATTTCGTTGGGATGCTTGTGTAGTGATTGGCCGCAGTATTGTAGACAAGCACCTCGACGGAGTTGTCGCCTTCATGGACATATGTGGAGATGTCGTAAATCCAGGGAGGCGCGGTTTTCACGCCGGCGTTCCTCCCGTTGATCCAGACCTCCGCTGATGAAACGACCGATCCGAGGTTCAACTCCACTTTCTGCATCGCTTCCTGCCGGCTCAGGGAGACTGACCGGCGGTATTTTGCTCCACCCGAGTATGCGTAGAGGGCATCGTTGTTCGACCAGTCGCCGGTCTCATACATCCCCACGCCACAGTCAAGCACCACCGGCCCGGGAATTGCCGCTCCACCGTAATACCCCCGTTCCTGCGCAACGCGCACCACCACGTCGGCCGGTCTTGCCATCGTTTCCTCGAGTTCCACGTTGTAGGCTGT
>JAGDMJ010000041.1 GCA_017860555.1 Bacteroidota bacterium | reverse complement strand
GGCACGTGGAAGAGAGAAGCTACGAAGAAATCGCCGAAATGCTGAAGTTGCCCATCGGAACCGTAAAAGCGCATATCTTCAGGGCCCGGGAACTCCTGTACAAGCAACTCCGCCACAAAATCCGCAATTATTGAGCTTTCCTGACATCCTGGGCCGTTGATGCCTTGATAAAGATGGCCACAAGATGCACAAAGTGGGGATGAGAGGGGTCCTTCACCCTGCTCGCCTCCCTTAATCCATGTCCCTGCCGCATTTAGTGCAACTCTGACGTCATCCGCGCGTATTAGTAATCGAGGCAGACCACATGCGAAGCGCCAAATTACATAAAAATCCAGCGTTGTTTGTCCTTCTAACGCTTCTTTTCGTCCGGGCCCTCCTGCAGGCGCAGGAGGATGGGACCTCGGAAGTTGGCAGGACAACAGAAAATGAGTTGAAGGTGACACTCACCTCCTCGTTCGGAACTCTCAAGATCTCCCGGGGAGAACCGGAGAAGATAGTGGTTGTTCAGGATTTCGGCGGCAAAGAAAACCGGATGAAAATGGAGTATTCCATCCGCAACCGGGTGGGCTACATGGATCTGACGCTCGGAGAGTTTGAACAGGACACCGAACGGAGCGAAGGTTCGTTCCATGTGTCGGATTTCCATGCGGGGGAATGGGCATTGAAGTTCAGCGATGCTGTTCCGATCTCTTTCGACGTTCAGCTCGGTGTCGGCAAAGGAGAGTTCGATTTTTCCGGCTTGCACGTGAAGGATTTCAATCTCTCCACCGGGGCCGGGGATGTAGAGCTCAGTTTCGACGAACCGAACAGGTCCACCATCGAAAATCTGAACATCGAGTCCGGGGTGAGCAAGTTCGTAGGACGCAATCTCGGCAATGCAAACTTCAAGCACTTCCGGTTCCAAGAGGGAGTGGGCAGCAGCACGCTGGACTTCAGCGGGAACCTGGACAGCGAGGTGGATGTGGACCTCGAAGTGGGGATGGGCGTCATGACCGTTATTGTTCCGCCGGATGTCGGCGCAAGGGTCATCTACGTCAAGAGCTGGACCTCAAAGGTGGAATGCGCGCGGGACTTCCGCTCTGCCAGCGATAACGAATTCGTCAGCGACAACTACGACAGCGTCCCCGGCAAGATGAACATCCGTGTCGATACAGGGCTGGGGAGCATCAAGATCCAGAGGCATTGACCCACCAACATTTCCCTCCGTCAGGGAAGATCTTGCCCCAGATGAACACCGATGACGTATGGCAGATGAGCACAGACTGAAGATCAACGTAAATGGGTTGGAGGCGTTTATCTGTGTTCAGCAGTGGCTAATATCACCAGCGACACAGCTTCATTTTCCCCACAGAAAAAACGCTCCCCACGTGTGGATTGACCTGTAATCGGGATTCTTAATCATCTCGATCTGTGCCCTGTGGAATGCGTCACTTGCCGGCATTCCTGACAGCAGGGCGGTATAGAACACCTCCCCGAAGTACTTCTTGGTTTTCCGCATGGGTGGATAGCCATCCATGATCACCGTGCGGGCGCCATTGACCAGGAACAGATAGGGCTCGGCGGGATGGATCGCAGAATAACCCGGCGCGAGGTTTGAGAGAACAACGGTCGGAAAAGGAGGAAGTCCAACAATTTCCTCCTGCAGAATTGAGCGTACCATTTCGGGCGACCTGCTGTCGGGAAGGACAACGGAAGAGTTGTCGGGTGAACGGCTGTCCCACCGGAATTCCGCCGCGAGGTGGAGCAGGTCGGCGCGTTCCCCTTTCAGCGTGGCAAGGGTTGCCTGCTGGCCAAAGTAAAGCCGCGTGTCCTTGTAAAACGCCCGGATATCCCGCAGCTCATATTCCACGTCCCAGTCGGACCCGCCCGCATGGCCGAGCGCAATGATGTCGCGGACGGCCGAAGGCGGAGGCACTTGCAACCCGAGGACATCCGCTGCGGGGAGATAAGCCACCAGCAGGCGCTCGGCAAGATAGGCTGACTGCATGCTGCTCCGGCGGAGCGCATGGAGCGGGACCAGCGGCATATTGTCTGGAAGAATCACAAAAAGCCTGGACACGCCCGCGAGGTTCGCTTCGATGGGGCGCACGAAGATCGCACTGAGCATACCGGAGAGCGCCCGGGCCCGTCGGCTGTCGGCAGCCTCCCTGGTCTTGAGCGAATCCAGAAACTCCGCAGCAAGCATGGTGGTTTTTTCCCCTGCCGCCGCGGCCATTTCCAGGCTGGCCCCGCGTGACGAGATCACCAGCGCGTACATCGTCCGGCGTGTCGGCAGATAATGCACCAGTGCGGTTCCCTCAGGAAGGAATCTCCGGACCTCGGCAATGGTCGGGCTCGCCACGCCGACGAAAGGACGATATGCGGGATCAAGTGCAGCGACCGAGGCGCTTTCGTCCACAAGTCGCACCTGCACGGTGCGCAGCGCCGCACGGATTTCGGTGACTGCCTGGGCGTCCTGCGACGAATGCGTCAATGTAGCCTCAAGCTGCCTCTCCGCCCCGATGAGAAGCGAGCGGTCGCGCCGGTACCTCTCCAGCGCGGCGCTGAGAGAATCACGTGCGGGCCGTGGACGGAATGCCCCCAGGGCACGGAAGATAATGGCTGCGCGCCTGCGCCCGCCATACCAGAAAGCTTCATCCGTCCGTCCCTGTTGAAGAAGGAGCTCGATGAGTTCATCATAGGCCGGTGCCTCACGCTGCCCAAAGAATGCCCTCACGCACTCTGCATGCAGATCATCGGCATCTCTCGCACCAAGGACCGCGTCCTCCTGCTGGATCGACGTCGTGAGTTGCTGGATGGCTTCGTTCACGCGGTTCACCCGCGCCAGCTCTTTCCCCGTGCTGAGGAGCGCATAGGCGATTCCCGGTGCATAGGAATAGCCTGAAAAGAGATCGAGGGCCGACCGGTAGTACTTGAGCGCAGCTTCGCTCTTCTCCGCGGGCTCGCAATGGCCAAGCTGTACACAGAGGTACCCTTCAGCGATCTTGTCCTTGAGATTGATCGCGGAGGTCAGAGCCGCCCGGTAGAATCGGGCCGCTTCGGCCGATTGTCTGTTGCGGAGATAAACGTTTCCCACCCGGGTAAGGAGCTCCTGGCGTATGCGCTTGCCTCTGGAATATTTGTCGACACGTCGGAGCGCTTCGCCATACGTTTGCAGCGCCTCGGTGGACTTGCCGGCCGCGTCGTAGGCCCGGGCAAGTTGAAGGAGGGACGTACAGACAAGCATCGAATCAGGGGACTTCTCGGCCACCGTGAAGGCGCGCAAGAGGTGTTGAGACGCGCTGTCAGGAATCCCCCGCCATATCATGGAAATCCCCGCCTCCAGATTGGCGTGTCCGGTGAATGCCGGATCGCCCGACGCCGACGCGGCGCCAAGGAGCTCGGCAAGGACGTGGCCCTCGTCCTCCCTTTCTCCGAGGAGCCGGCACGATGGCAGCATCGCCCACTGGATGGCGCGCAGCCCTTCCTCGTCTTTGAACACCCGGGCGAACCTGACCATCTCCGTATAAAGAGCGAACGCCTTTCGTTCATCTCCCATGCGGCGGTAGAGCAATGCGGTTTCCAGCTGCACTCCTCTCGCGGCCGGTCGATCTGCCATGCTCTTGTACTGCTCCAGGGCAGAGCCATATACGAGCAGCGCGCTGTCGAATGACGCGGTTGCCGCATAGGATCGGGCCAGGAGGTGTAGTTCCTCCGCCACGCGCGCGCCGCGATCAAGGTTACGGTCTCGCGTGATCAGGTCGGCAAGCATCTGCCTGGAAGCACGGTGGTCTCCTCCGGCGAGCAACACCTGGACACGGGCGAAGTCCTGGTCAGCCTGAAGCTGTTCGGCAGAGTCGGGTTCGCTGCATCCGAACAGAAGGGCAAAAAGCGCAAGGATGAGGGCGCACGGGAAAGCGAGGGGGCGCATGGTGCTTCTTTCAGCTGTTCGTGGTCGGTTCACTCTGCCGGCGAACCATTCTTTCCGGGAAGTCGGTGATGATGCCGTCCACGCCGAATCGTTGGGCGCGTGCAAGCTGGCGCACGGTATTTACCCCGTACACCAAGACGGTTAACCCGTGACGATGGGCGTTGCGCACAAAGCGTTTTCGCAACTGCGACCTGCTGCAGATAAACGCCGCGACACCCAGCCGGCGTGCCAGCAGCGACGGCCTTCTGGCGACGTCACGCACGGGCATATAGAGCGCTCCAAGTTGCAGCTGCGGCTCGTGCCTGTGCAGCCTCCGGAGCAGGGCATGGTCGAAGGAAGTGACCAGGATGTTGCGCTCTGCCATTTCGGACCGTATGGCGGCAAGAAGGACCTCCTCCAGACCTGCCTTCCGGCGCGGATCTCCGTCCGTTTTCACTTCAATATTGATGCCTACCCGGCGAGGAACGGCGCGGAACACTTCGTGGAGTGTCGGAACCCTTTCCCCCTGGAATTGACGGCCAAACCAGGAGCCCGCATCCAGGGGCCTGATCTCGGCGAGCGTCCTGGTCCAGATCGGACCGGAACCATCCGCTGTGCGACCAAGCCGGCGGTCGTGAAAGACAACCAGGTGGTGGTCAGCAGTAAGCCGCACGTCCAATTCGATCATGTCCGCCCCTTCCTTTACCGCAAGGCGGAATGCTGCCAGCGTATTCTCCGGAGCGCTCCCCGAGCTGCCCCGGTGGGCCGCAATCATCATGGGTGCTGGTGCGCCTGGACTTTGTCCTGCAGTTTCTGCCGGATCTCACGGTTGACGTCTTCCACCGATCTGCCGCCGTCGACAGTGATTGTGGCGCCCCGCTCGTTGTAGAAACGGATGATCGGCGCGGTCTGGGAATGATACACGCGTAACCGTTCACGGACGGTACTTTCCCTATCGTCGTCCCGCTGAATCAGTTTTCCGCCGCACTGCGGGCAGGGGGTGGCAAGTGTCACCTTGTCGATCAGGGCGCTGTAGATCTTCCCGTCGTTCGTGCAGACGTAGCGGCTGCTCAGCCGGCGGACGATCTCATCGTCGCTCACTTCCAGGACCACGACCCTGACGTCGGTGAAGCCGAGTTGCTGGAACATCCCGGTGAGCGCCTCCGCCTGGGCGATGGTGCGGGGAAAACCGTCCAGAATGAAGCCGCGTGCAGCGGTGGGAGCTGTCAGGACTTCTCGTGCAATCCCGATCATGATCCCGTCCGGCACGAGCCGGCCGCTGTCCATGATGGCTTTGGCCTGCTTGCCCAGTTCCGTTCCCTCCGCCACCGCTTTGCGCAGCGTGTCGCCGGTGGAGATGTGGGGAATGCCGTATTCAACGGCGAGGAGCTTTGCCTGTGTGCCTTTGCCCACACCGGGAGGTCCGAAGATGAGAAGTCGCATGTGTGTCCCTGATGATTAAGGTTGTAGGAGAAATGGATTCACGCCGCGGTTTCTTTCCGGCGCACATCGAGGCGCCGGCGCGCGGTGGAGCGAAGCGCCTTCACGACCAGTTGTCCGCAGGCGGCATCAATGTCTTCCCCTGCGCTACTGCGCACCATGGCTGTGAGGTGATGCCTGCGGAGCATCTGCACCAGCTCCTCCAGGCGGGGAGAAGGCCGCAGTGAAGCCGCAAGCCCTTCCGGTTCCGTGAACGTGATGGAATGATACGGGATCACATTGATCTTGCACGGCACGCGGCGCGCCAGTCTGATCAGCGCCTTGATCTCGCGCTCCGTATCGTTGAGGCCGTCAAAGAAGATGAATTCGTACGTGACGCGCTGCTTTGTGCGGTGGTAATAATACTCCACGGCGGCCATGAGCGCGTCGAGATTGAACCGCTTGTTGACGGGCATCAGCTTCGTGCGGGTCTCATTCACGGCGCTGTGCAGCGAGATGGCCAGCTTGATGCGCCGCTTCTCGTCCCCCATCTGCCGTATCCGGTCAGGCCATCCCGCCGTGGAGACCGTGATCCGCTTCAGTGCAATGCCGATCCCCGCACTGATGATCTCCGACGCTGCCATGACATTGTCATAGTTCAGCATCGGCTCTCCCATCCCCATGAATACGATGTTGGTGATTTTCTTTCCGGTGATTCGTTTCACCTGCAGGATCTGATCGACGATCTCGCCAGTCGTGAGGTTGCGGAAGAAGCCCATGGTCCCTGTCGCGCAAAAAGCACAATCCAGCGGACACCCGACCTGCGTGGAGACGCAGAGTGTCAGCCTGGTTTGCTCCTCATCGTCTTCCTGCCCCTCGGGCCGGAACTCTGTGGCCGGGGGAATCAGGACGCTCTCAATCTTCAGGCCTCCTTCAAGCTCAAAGAGGAATTTCGTGGTCCCATCCAGCCCGGAAAAGGCACTGTCGACCGGTATGATGCCCTGGATCGTGGCGGCGCGGGCAAGCTGCTCCCGGAATGCCTTTCCAAGGTTGCTCATGGACCGAAAATCGGTCACGCCCTTCGTATACAGCCATTCAAAGATCTGTTGTGCACGATAACGCGGCTCGCCAATATCTTCGATGAAATCGGCAAGTTGCTCTCTGGTTCGCCCCAACAGGTTCTGTTTCGTCCCTTCCATGATCAAAAGTTACGAAAGAAGCGAGGCTCAATCAAGCCCTCTCATCGCTCCACTCGATGGCGCACGCTCCGGATTCTCTGACACCTGAAACGGCTTCTCACTCCCAATGAAAAAGCCCCCGGGAGCACCGGAGGCTTGTTGTCAATCCGTTCAAATGAAGGTGCGCTCTTACTCCCCGCCGCCTACCTCCGCATCGACCTGCGCAAGGATTTCCACGGTCAGGGTCAATCCGTCCGGCACCGGCGCATGGCTCAGAGTGCCGTTGGCCGAGAGAGTGACGACCGTCCCGGGATTGCTGGCGAACGTATTCAGCGAGTTCACCAGGACGACGACGCCCGCCGGCTGCGGCGTGATGTGCGTCGAGGAACCGAGGAGCGACTGCGGAGTCTGGAAATCCGTCCAGGAACCACTAAACGTCAGGAGCGGGGTATTGTTGATATACGCCGTCCCGGTGACAACGCCCGAGTAGTCGCCGCCCACGCTCACCCTGATGTCATAATAGCGTGCCTTCTGAATATCCTCACTGTACGACGCGTCAATCTGCTGGGCAAGCGAGATCGTGGTCGCGGCTCCGGTGAAGTTGACGTTGTTCCCTCCGTTGATCGGCCATGTATGTTTGATGGGCAGGTTCACGGCTATGAGAATGCTGTCGTTGATGCACGATGAGCCGGTGTTGATGAGTATGATCAGCAACGCGGCAAGCACAAGTTTCATTTTCATGTTTTCTCTCCAGATGCAATAGTTGTGGTTAATTGCCAAACCCGATGCCGCCGGAGAAGCACGTGACCGATCCGAAATTGGCATCCGCAAAGATCTTTGCGAACCCGAGCGACAGTGAGAGGCCGCCGGTGAAACGGAACGTGTTTGCGCCGTCAAGCGAGATGTCCACTACCCCGGGGACGAATGGATCCGTGGAGACATAATGCAACTTCAATGTGCTTTGCTCAGCGCTGAGCCCGCCATAGACAGTCAGAATGGAGAAGCTTTTGCTCGCCTGCACCCCGTAGCAGATCCCGGTGAAGTCGATGAGATCCCCCGCACTGTAGCTCTGATAGAAGACGCCTACCGCCAGGTCCACCGGAATATCCGGCAGGTACTGACTCACGCTGTGACGAGCGCCAATTCCCCACAGATTGGATTCCGGAATTACATCCTCGCCGATTTTCGGAATGAAGACATATCGCGCGATCAACTCCGTCCCGTAGATATAGCCGATGGTCAACTGTGGAACTGCAAGCGGAAAATTGCCGGTATTGAAGACACCGTCGGAACCTTTGTACCTCAGCCCCGGGATGGTCGCATCGGAGATCTCCGTTCCCTTGCCGCCAAAAACGGTCGCCGTTTGGAATTTTGCCGGTGTGAAACCTGCGGGAGTCGGAGCCTCAAACGTTTTCTGGTCGTCCCCGACCATCGACGTCATCGCGACGATGTCGAAGGAGAGGTGAAATCCCCATTTGGACATTTGTGCGGAATGGTAGAAGCCGGAATTCATGTTTGCCCCGAACAAGTCTGCAACCGGTTGCATGTATCCCTGCGCAGCCGTTCCACTGAACTGCTCGAGTGCAATCTCAAGTTTGCCTTGAGATCGTGCAGTACAAAACGACAACAGCAAGACTGCACCAAGCAGGCAAAGCATGCCCCCCCGGACCAACTGGTTCGATCTTGACATTCTGCCTCCGGACGTAAAGTTGGGATTTTTTTGCGTTCTACGGGAACGGACCGTAGTTTTGGAATAAATTATTATAGTTTCAAGCTAAAAAGATTGCTCTGAATCACATTCCCGTTCTGCTCCGACTTTTCCTTCTTTTTGAGCTTTTTTGGCACATTGGGCAGCCCAAAATGTGATGCGGAGCACATAGGGATGGAGAATCTGCCATAGGCACGAAGGAGCAGGAGCAACCCTGCCGGACTGGCTGAATTGCTACCTGGACGGGACGATTCGTTCTTTCAGAGCTGTGGCAACAGCCTGGGACTTGGAATGCACATGGAGTTTGTCGTAGATATTCCGGATGTGGGCCCGGATCGTGAAGACGCTCAGGAAGAGCTTGTCTGCAATCTGCTTGTAATCGTCTCCCAGAGTAAGCAGGCGCAGCACCTCACATTCACGCTCCGTCAGATTGTAATCTGCTTTGGCAGGAGGAACGTGTTGTTTGAACATCTGAAGCACTTTGCGGGCGATATGCGGCGACATGGGGGTGCCTCCCCCGAAAGCCTGTTCTACAGCCTCGAGAAGTTGCTGAGGCATGACCGTTTTGGTGACATACCCGCTTGCTCCCGCACATATTGCATGGAAGACATTGTCATCGTCTTCGTAGACTGAGAGGATAATGATTTCTACCCGGGGATGTTCTTTCTTCAGATAGGCGGTGGCCTGAATGCCCGACATGCCCGGAAGGCCTATATCCATCAGGACCACATCAGGCCGGATATCGTCAAAGGCCTCAATCAATTCTTCCGCCGTTTCATACATCCCTATGCACGAACATCCTGAAGAGTTGCGAAGGATGAATGCCGTCCCCAGGCGGTAGTCCGCATTATCTTCGACAACGGCAACCGTGATAGGCATGCCGCACCTCTGGTTGTATTAGGCGACCGAATCTAGGAAACCCCCGCATATACAGCAATAGAACATTTGTTCTATAATTGAGTTCATCCAATAAGCAAAACGACACCCTTTACCGTGGTCCCCCCGCCGGGCACGGAATCGAGCTCAAGTGTCCCGCTCAACTGCCTGGCACGCATCCGCATGGTGCCAAGCCCTTTTCCATGGGATGGGGTTCCGGGGGCGAACCCGACCCCGTTATCCTGGACCAGAATGTGAAGACGTGCACCGGAGAGCTCCATCTTGACGTTCAACTCGGTACACCCTGAATGCTTGATGGCATTGTTGATGCTCTCTTTGAGAAGAAGCCAGAGATGCTGGCGAACAGTGGGGGAGAGGTTTGTCGCAGGCAAATCGGCGGCGTCAGGCCGATGAAATCGCAGGCAGATCCCCTTCGCACGGCAGAGTGGAAGGATCGTGTCCTCCAGGCGCGTCAACAGATTGTTCAGCGTTTCTTTCTTTGGGTCGAGGGCCCAGATAATGTCGCGGATGGAACCGACCGATTCCTGTGCCAGGGCGGTCACGCGTTCCTGCAACTGGGCCCGTTCCGGGTCGACACCGCTTCCCGCGTTGACGCCGTCCTGGACAATTCGGCTGAACATGGCGATCGTGCTGAGATTCGATGCGAGTTCATCGTGCAGATCGGAGGCGATCCGGAGCCGGAGCCGGTCCATCTCGAGCAACCTGTTCACCCGGATGCGGTACAATGCGAAGGCTATGGCCAGGGACGCAAAGACACAGAGGGCCACAAACCACCAGGTCTTCCAGAACGGAGGCTCCACAGAGATTTGCAATGCCACCTCCCGGGTATTCCAAACCCCTTCCATGCCCGAGGCCCGGACCCTGAACACGTAGTCGCCCGGTGCTACATTCGTATAGCGCGCATCACGACGCGTCCCGCACTCCACCCAATCCCTGTCGAGCCCTTCAAGCATGTACGCATAGCGGCTCTTTGCAGACATGAGATAGTCCAGCGCGGCAAATTCGAAGGCAAAGAAATTCTGATCGTGCTTCAGCTGGATATTGTCGACGCTCCAGATCGCCCGCCCGAGGCGCGCCGGTTGTTCATGAATCGTGAACGATGTCAATACGATCGGAGGCATGGCATGGTTCATCGCGTTGTTCACTTCCCGGACGATCACTAGGCCATTGACGGTGCCGAAGAGCATCTCCCCATCGCTGTTTCCTGCAAACGCTCCCTGGTTGAACTCCTCGCTCGGGAGGCCGTCAATGGTGGAGAAATTCCTGCTCGTCCGGCCGGCGATGTCATAGCACGCGAGCCCCTTGTTTGTGCTAAGCCAGAGGCGGCCCCGATTGTCGGGAAGGATGCCGTATACGACGTTGTTGGGCAGGCCTTGGGTCTCTGTGTAGTGGGTGAATTTCCCGGTGGCGGGATCAAAGCGATCAAGCCCTCCACCGTACGTGCCGATCCAGAGCACCTCCGTGGAATCTTCGTACATCGACAGCACGGTATTGTGGTGCAGGGAAAGCGAGTCGGCAGGATTATGATAGTAATGCACCACAACGCCCGTCTGTTTCTCGTAATAGTAGAGCCCTGTTCCCCAGCTGCCAAGGTACATTCCGCCACGCCGGCTGAGACAGAGCGAGTAGAGAAGAGTATTGCCGGACCCCGACGATGTTTCCGGGTTCGTGCGGCAGCGAACGCTCCTGCCGGAACGAAGGTCCACCTGGAAAAGTCCCTCCTCACTCGATGCAACCCAGAGATTGCCGTTGGCATCTGCCACGATCGCATTCACCGTGACCTGCCGACCCGGGCTCCTGGTGGGGAGCACGAGGTGGGTGAATGATCCACGCTCCCTGTCAAAGCGGTCCAATCCGGCAGCGGTGCCTATCCAGAGCGCTCCGGAAGAATCTTCACACAGGGCAAAAACAGAATTATGGCTGAGCGTCGAAGCGCGGCCGGATTGGTAGCGGTAGTGCCTGAGACTGTCCTCGTTGCTTCGCTGCCGATCGAGGCCTTCTGCCGTTCCGATCCAGAGATCCCCATGCGAGTCCGGGAGTATGCACTGTACGAGCCGGTGGCTGAGGGCGCCGCGAATGCCGCAATCGTCAGGATACAACTCAAACTGCTTCCGCAGCGAATTGAGGAGATTGATTCCTCCTCCGTCCGTACCCACCCAGAGGATGCCGCTCGGATCGCGAAACACCGAGAGCACCTTGTTGCTGCTGATGGATGCCGGGTCGGTAAGGATGTTAGTGTGGGTGACCGTTCGGCCGCTAGCCTGGTCGAACCGGCTGAGCCCGCCGTGGAAAGTGCCAACCCAGAGGCTGTTGTTCCCGCCTGGAGCGATGGACGTGACGGTGTTGTCGCCAAGTGAGCGTGAATCGCCCGGCAGGTGACGATAGCTCGTCACGTCGCCTGTCTTGACATCGAGCCGCTTGAGTCCGTCCCCCCAGGTGCCGATCCAGAGCACTCCCTGAGGATCCGCGGCGAGGCTCTGGATCTTGTTTCCCGCACCGCCGGGCGTGTCAAAGAGCTTCTGCTCAACGGTTCCGCTTTCGAGGTCGATTCTGTTCAATCCTTCCCATGTGCCAGCCCAGAGGTTCCCCTGGTCGTCGTGTTCGAGACATCTCACTCGAAGATCGCTGAGAGAAGTTAGCTGTCCGTTGGTTATGGGATGCTGAGTGAAAGTGTCCGCCTCGGGAACATAGCGGTTCACTCCTCCTCCCCAAATGCCGACCCAGAGTATGCCATACTTGTCGACGGTCAGACCGGCGACATTGATCCCGGACAGGCCGTTCTTGCGGGTATAGCGGACGAACCGGTCGTGGACCCGGTCATACCGGTTGATCCCACCGGCCTGCGTGCCGATCCAGAGGTTTCCTTCGTTGTCTTCGCAGAGGTCCCAGACCCAGTTGTCGGAGAGGGAGGAGGAATCCTGCGGGTTGTTCCGATAGACTGTAAAGGCATAGCCATCGTAGCGGTTCAGCCCGTCGGCCGTTCCGAACCACATGAACCCCTGGGTGTCGCGCAATATGGCGGAGACGGTGGATTGTGAGAGCCCCTGTTCGACCGAGAGCCGTTGGAACCGGGCTCCGGAGGGCTGGGCATGCATCGACGCGCAGGTGACAAGAAGGACGATGGAGAGCGCGCGTCCGTGTGATATGCGTGGGGGAAGGAGGGATCTCATACAGGAAGCGCCGTTTGACCTGAACATCATCCGCAAAGCTGCTCCCGCACGGGTGTAACATAGTCATTCGATGGGTGCTTGTCAACCCGCCTCTGTCTTTTGCCGCGGGTCGGGGGCGATCGAACAGTAGAACGATATCGGAGATCTCGGCCCTTCAGATCAGAAAGGCTGGATGGACGTCGGGGGATGAAATTGCCGTAACAAAGTACGGTGAGTTCCAGCACTATCTGGACGCCATTCAGCTGCGGGACATGCGGGTGATCGAGGTCGGGAAGAAGGATCCGGGAGGCTCCAGAACGAACACCGAGACGAACTGAACGGCGGGCTCGACAGAAGAAAGTGTCCTAGCGTCTCTTTGCCTGCAGCAATTCCAGCACGGTGAGCATATCCGGGGGCAAGGGTGACTCGAATGACACGGACTGTCCGGTAACGGGATGCACAAATGAAATCGTCCTCGCGTGCAGCGCCTGTCGGGGCATGAGCTTCAGGAGCCGCTGCACCTCCGCCTTCTGCGCAGGCGTGCCGGGACCGGCGATCAGGTGCCGGCCGTTGTAGGTGGGGTCGCCAAAGACGGGATGATTCACGTGGGCGAGATGTACCCTGATCTGATGCGTACGGCCGGTGTGCAGCTTGAGACGAATGAGGGCCAGATAGTCGAACTGTGTTATGAGCGCATATTCGGTGACGGCCTTCTTCCCTGCTTTGACGACCGCCATTTTCTTCCT
>JAGDMJ010000040.1 GCA_017860555.1 Bacteroidota bacterium | reverse complement strand
AAAGCAGCCACAACACTGTGCCCAGCAGGTCTTCGGGCGTCCCGTAGCGCCCCATGGGAGTATGTTCCAGGATCTTTGATCCGCGCGGAGTTCGTCCTCCGGTCTCCTTGTCGATGAGCAGATAGCGGTTCTGGTTTGTAAGGAAGACCCCGGGGGCGATGGCATTCACCCTGATGCACGGAGAGACCTCTTGCGCCATATAGACAGCAAGCCATTGTGTGAAATTCGTGACAGCCGCTTTCGATGCCGAGTAGGCAGGGATACGTGTCAGCGGGCGGAAGGCGTTCATGGAGGAGATGTTCAGGATCACCCCTTCCTTCCGTTCCGCCATATGCCTGCCGATCACCTGGCTCGGAATGATGGTTCCGAGCAGATTGAGGTCGGACACGAATCGGATCGCTTCCTGAGGCAGATCGAAGAACGTGGTGGAGGGTGTCGTTGTCGCTCTGGGATTGTTCCCCCCCGCACCGTTGACGAGGTAGTCCACTTTGCCAAAGGCCCTGATGACCTGCGCCAGCGCCCGCTGCATGACCTCGGGTTGGAGCACGTCGCCGTAGACAACGATCGCCCTGTCTCCGACCGGTTCAAGGCGCTTCATCACCGTGTCCGCCAGCGCAGGGTCCCGGTCAATGATGGCGATGTTCGCGTTGCATCCAAACAGTGCGCAGGCAATCTCGCCCGTCAATACGCCCGCGCCGCCGGTCAGCAGTACTGTCTTGCCGGAGAAGTCGTAGAGTTTTGTGATTTCCTCGAGGTTCATGCTGACCACCAGATTAGGATGAGGAGATTCAATCGACCGTGAGTGACACAGGTTGCAGCTTCGGGACCAGGAACGTGAAGATCGCGAGCGCGATCAGGTACATGGAGCCGGCAATAATGAACAGTGCCACGTAGCTCCCTGTGAACTCCAGGACGAAGCCTGTTGCCGTCGCGATGAGCATGCCGCCGATGGCGCCGCCCATGCCTCCGATGCCCACCACCGAGCCTATGGCCCGCCGCGGGAACATGTCGCTTGTGGTGGTGAAGAGGTTGGCCGACCATCCCTGATGCGCCGCCGTGGCAAGGCCCAGGAGTCCCACGGCCACCCACACAGATTCGGCCTGCGAAACGAAGACGATCGGCGTGACGCAGATGGCGCAGATGAGCATCGCCGTTTTCCGCCCACGGTTCACCGACCATCCACGCTTGATGAACGCGGAAGAGAGCCATCCGCCCCCTATGCTCCCCACATCGGCCAGCAGGTAAATGACAATGAGCGGCAGGCCGATCTTGTCGAGGGTGAGGCCATAGTTGGTGTTCAAGAACTTGGGAACCCAGTAAAGATAGAACCACCAGATGGGATCGGTGAGAAACTTTCCGATGGTAAACGCCCAGGTCTGCCGGTGCTCGAGGAGGCGCCCCCATGGGATCTTGGCCATCGAAGGATCCGGAGGGTCGCTCTGGATGTATGCAAGCTCGGTCTTGGTAACTTTCTTGTGGATCTCCGGCCGCTCGTACATGACAATCCAGAACACGAGCCAGATGAAGCCGATGGCGCCTGTGACGATGAAGGCCGCTTCCCAGCCGTAGGTGACATAGAGCCACGGGACCATGAGGGGCCCTGCGACGGCGCCCACATTTGACCCGGAGTTGAAGAGGCCCGTGGCAAACGCGCGTTCCCGTTTGGGGAACCATTCGGCGACCGCCTTGATCGCCGCAGGGAAGTTCGCGGCTTCGCCCAGTCCGAGAGCGAAGCGCACAACGCCGAATCCGAGCGCGGAGCGGACCCCGGCGTGTGCCATGGCCGCGATGCTCCAGAGCGTGATCGCGACGGCGTATCCCAGCTTCGTCCCGAACCGGTCGATCAATCTCCCCATGAGGAGGAGGCCGAGTGCATAGGCTCCGGTGAAGGCCGTCACGATGTAGCCATACTCGATCTCGTTCCAGCCTATCTCCACCTGGAGCACGGGCGCAAGGATGCCGAGCACCTGCCTGTCAATGTAGTTGACCGTCGTCGCAAAGAACAGGAGGGCGCAGACTATCCAGCGATAATGCCCGACCGCCCATGCGCCCACCGGCACTTTCTCGGTGGCTTGTGTCGTTTCCGGGACTGTTTTGTTCATTGCCCTGTCGTGGTTAGTGGCTGGAAGACGTTGTTTAGCGCAAATCGTGCATCGTTACCGCATCCATATCCGAGAATTCCTGGTTCTCTCCTCCCATCGCCCAGACGAACGCGTAGTTCCGTGTTGCCGCGGCGGCGTGAATCGACCACGGGGGGGAAAGTACCGCCTGATGGTTGCGCAGGATGAGGTTCCTCGTCTCATCCGGCTTCCCCATCAGATGGATCACCATCGCATCCGGATCAAGGCCGAAATACAGGTAGACTTCCGACCTGCGTTGGTGGGTGTGCGGAGGCATGGTGTTCCAGACGCTTCCTTCCACGAGCTCGGTCATCCCCATGACGAGCTGACAGCTCTTGATCCCTCCCGCATGCACGTATTTGTATATGGTTCGTTGGTTGGCTGTGCGGGCGGAGCCAAGAGGAGAGCGCGCGGCTTCGGCGAAGCGCATCAAGGCCGTCGGATATGATGCGTGGGCGGGGTAGGAGACAAGATAGAAGAGTGAGGGGACGGCCGGGTCAGCGCTGGAGAATTCGATGTTTTGAGCTCCTCTGCCGACATACAGCAGGTCCCTGGGCCCGAGCGCATAGTTCGTTCCATCGACGCTCACGGTCCCCGCGGCACCGATATTCAAGACACCAAGTTCCCGTCGCTCGTTGAAATAGCGCGCTGCCATTTCTTTCTGCGTGGCAAGCAACGGCAATGTCCCGGCGACAGGAACCGCACCCCCAACGATGGCACGATCGTTGTCCGAATAGACCAGCGTGATCCGGCCTGGCTCGAACAGGTTCTCCATCATGAAGGCGTCGCGGAGTTCCCGGGTAGTCATCCGTTGGTACCCGGAATCATTGGGCAGATATCGTACTTCCATGGAATCCTGTGCTCTCTATTATAGAGTCCCTGTGAATTGTGGATAGCCGGTCGACTCCTCGGAATCGGCCGGATCATTGCATGTCACATCATCGTGCGAGCCACCCTCCATCAACTGCAAGGATATGACCGGTCACATAATCGGAGGCGGCGGATGCAAGGAAGATAGCCGCACCCTGAAGATCCTCCGGGGCTCCCCAGCGGCCGGCAGGGATGCGGTCCAAAATGGCCCTGGACCGAACAGGATCTTCTCGCAATGCCCTGGTATTGTTGGTCGCCATATATCCGGGCGCGATGGCATTGACCCGAATGCCATGTGGAGCCCACTCGTTGGCGAGGGCTTTCGTCATCTGAGCGATAGCTCCCTTGCTCGCGGAATACGATGGCACGATGATTCCCCCCTGAAACGCCAGGAGAGAGGCTATATTGATGATCTTTCCGTATTTTCTCGACATCATGTCGCGGGCCGCTGCCTGCGCCAGAAAGAAGGCGGTCTTGGAGTTCAAGAGCATCACATCGTCCCAGTCCTTCTCGGTGAACTCCAGCGCCGGGGCACGACGGATAATTCCCGCGTTATTGATAAGGATATCGATCTTGCCGAATTCAAGGATGGCTTTCTCCAGGACGGCAGAAACGGACGACATCTTCATCAGGTCCACCGTAAGCGTAGACGCGCGCCTTCCCATGTCCCTCACCCGACTGGCGGCTTCCTCACACTGCACATGGTCGACAAGAAGGATATCCGCGCCGGCGGACGCCAGGCCAAGCGTCATCCCCATGCCCAGTCCCGTACTTGCTCCCGTAACCACGGCGGCCTTGCCGGCAAGGTCAAACAGTGCGTTCATGCTCAATCCTCCGTGAAACCAAAATACCGCTTTGCGTTGAAATAGGAAATGTCGCTTACCATTTTCCCGACAAGCCCCATATCCCCGGGGAGAAGTCCGCGTTGCATGTCCTCGCCAAGCATGCCACAGAGGAGCCGGCGGAAGTACTCATGGCGGGGATAGGAGAGAAAACTGCGGGAATCCGTGACCATGCCGACGAACTGGCTGAGGAGACCCAGGTTGGACAGGGCCTCCATTTGCCTTTTCATACCGTCCATCTGATCCAGGAACCACCACGCGGCGCCATATTGCACCTTGCCCGGAATGGTTCCGTCCTGGAAGCTTCCGATCATTGCCGCCACGACCTCATTATCGCGAGGATTGAGATTGTAGATGATGGTCCTCGCCAGCCGGTTTCCATCGTCCAACCGATCAAGAAATTTCGCCAGCGGACGGGCAATCTCAAAGTCCCCGATAGAGTCATAACCGGTGTCGGGCCCGAGTGTGCGCATCATGCGCGAGTTGGTATTTCGAAGTGCTCCGAGATGGAATTGCTGGGTCCACCCTTTTTCCGAATCCATCACGGCTAATTCAAAGAGCAAAGCGGATTTGAATTTATGAGCCTCTTGCCGATTCAGAACCCTGCCCGTCATGATATGATCGAATGCGCCCCGGATCTCTCCCTCGGTATACTCCTCCGCATACATCGTTTCCAGGCCGTGATCCGACAGGCGGCATCCGCACTCGTGAAAGAAATCGTGTCGTTTCCTGATGGCCTGCAGGAAATCGTCGTAACGTACGATTTCGATGTCCGCAGCCAACGAAAGCGAGTCGACATAGAACAGGAAGCGCGCCGGTGATTCCACGGCCATCGCCTTATCCGGGCGGAATGCCGGGATCACGCGCACTCTCAGGGAGGAATCCTCCCGCATTCCGGAGTGGTGTTCTAGAGAATCCACAGGATCGTCGGTGGTGCATACCACTTCCACGTTCATCTGGCGGAGGATCCCCCGGGTTGAGTACTCCGGCTGCGCCAGCTTCGCATTGCATTCTTCCCAGATGTTCCTGGCGGTTGATTGATCGAGGAGGCGGTCCTGAATGCCGAAAGGATGCAGCAGCTCCAGGTGCGTCCAATGATAGAGCGGGTTGCGCAGCGTTGCGGGCACCGTTCGTGCCCACTGTTCGAACTTCTCCCAATCGGTGGCATCCCCCGTGACGAACCGCTCAGGCACTCCGCACGCGCGCATTGCCCGCCATTTGTAGTGATCTCCCTGCAGCCAGATTTGCGTAAGGTTGTCAAACTGCCTGTTGCGGGCAATATCGTCCGGGGAGAGATGGCAATGATAGTCGATGATAGGAAGCTTCTCAGCATAGCCATGGTAGAGTTCCTGCGACTGTTTTGTGGGAAGCAGGAAGTTGTCATGGATGAACGGAGTCGTCATGATCATCTCAGGTTCTGATGGTGTTTCTCACCGACAAAGAGCGGCAGGAGATGCCGCCGGTAGAGGTTTTCGGTGACGTTGCGTTCAATCACGCTGCGGTGTTCCTGAAGCAGGGAGATGAAGCGTGGCCCCATTTCCGCGGCCACTTTGTAGCCGACATGGAGCAGTTGCCGAAAGTCCCGGTTGTACATCCTGTCGGAACAGTCATGCCGCAGCGCGGCGGCATATTCCAGGCCGTTCCACGCCTCCACCTCCTTCACGCTGGGCAGTTTGAACTGGTCGATGCTGATGACAGAGAGGTACGGTTTGCACAACTCCTCGTACCGGCGCAAGGATTCGGCATAGATATGCCTGGCTGCACGCAACCCTTCTCCGCCCGCCTCCGCAAGGCCGAGAAGCTCTTCGAGCCAGGTCGTCCCCGCAGTTTTTAGGTGCAGGCCGGCATTGAACTTCCGGAGCGCCCGGTGCATCTCCGGGTAGAGCGAGAACTTGTCACTGCCGGAGTGGACGCTCAGCTTCAGGTCCCTCCTAAGATCAAAAGTTTTTGCCGCGAAAGCAATGACGGCGAGGTCCTCCTCGAATTCCCGCGCGAACCTGGAGACATCGCCCACATAGTCAACGCCTTTTAGAAACGCCCCGGAGAATTTCGGGGCGATGGTCTGCACCGGAACACGTTCCAGCGAAATAGCGGCAAGGATGAACAGCAACTCTGCCGGTGTTTGAGGCTCATCCGCCTCATCCAGGGAGATCTCGGTGACAAACGTACCGGCCCCCCGTTCGCGTTCAACATAGCGGTAGACCTCTCCCGCAGCGCGCACCGCGCTGAGGTACCTCCGTGCAACCTTGTCGAGCAGGCTCCGGTCCACGCGGATCGGCGCCGGTATCCCGGCAATGGAAAGATCTCCGAGAAAGCGTTCCATCGCCCGAACATAGGATGCGGCCGCTTCAGTATCGGGAGTTGCCCCGATGTAGTCCGCAACGTCGATGGTGAAGAAATCGCTCGACTCAAGGAATCGCCCCACCGTGGCAAGGCCGATGTGATCCGCATCCACGCAATATGGCGCATACCAAGCGGCAGCGCTCACCGCCTCATCGGCTTCACGGCGTGTGTCAACGGGAGAAGAACCGATGATGATGTGCTCCCTGTTCGATTTGTTCCATACGGGCGTCACATGCACGCCGAGCTCCGCACCCAACTGCAATGCGCGAAGTTGAGAACGCCCTTCTTGTCCGAACCTGTCTCCGATTCCGAGAGAATACGAATTGAGTGTCATGGATGTTTGCCAGGTTGTGGTACACTGAGGACAGGTAATGTCGATTCCGGGTCCCACTGGCCGTCAAAGGCCCACCGTGCATTGATGTCTTCCGGGCGGGGAGCGCCTTCTGCCGATGACAGGTTGTCCCTGAACCAACCGAAGTCGGCGCCCTCCCGGCGGCAATTATGGAAATAATGCCGGGCTCCCCATTGCCATTCCCGCGGGCTTGACGGTGGACGGATAAAAGGGCGGTCGGCCATGTTCTCCGAAAAACGACAATTCACCAGGAAGAACTGTGCATCGAGATGGTTGCGTCCGAGCGGAAAGCCGGGTACGCCATCGAAGTACGAATCCCGGATCACGAACTTCTGTGCCCGATTCGCGCTTCCGTCATGCCAGATGCTCGCGCTCGGGGTATTGTGGCCGTAAAACGTCGAACGCGTTACATAACACCATCCGCGCGGACAGACAAAATCCACCCACCCCTCAAACCTGCAGTCCGCATGATAGTACATCCCGGTTTCCCTATTCCAGAGGCTCACGGCGTCGCCTCCATCGGAAATGACCGCACAATGAAGCAGGATGATCCGCGTCCCGGCCCCCCTGATGGCGAACTGATGCTTGTTGTACGCGTTATGCAGCGAACCGTAGTTGTTGTAGATCGTCAGGTTCGCCATCGTGATATCCGTTACACCGGTGTCAATATTCACGACGCCGGCACCCCAGTCGCTCCCGCAATGGTCGCGGTTCCAATTCTCGCGGAGCTCCGGATACACGATCCTCGTGCTGTCCCGGTCTTCTCCGAGGAGAATGAGACGACTCTTGGTGATGAAGATCTTTTCTTTGTACAGTCCGTTCCGGATCGCAATTATCACGGGCCGAGCGTGTTCCCGTGAAATGGTGTTGAGCGCGGCCTGAATGGATGCAAACCGCCCACTCCCCGCCTGGTCGACCACCAGAGTGTCCCCCCCGGCCGCAGCAGACGCGCTTGCGGCAGCAAAGACAAGCCATGGCAGGAGCCGGAGAATGATGTCCACGTTCACTCCCATTTGACCGCGTCCGCCCGCACATTCTTTCCAAGTTCGACCGTCGCCTTCACCCTGGACTTGTCGATTCCCCTGAATCGTATATCTCGGGAATTTTCCCCCACAACTCTGACGACAGGGTTGGCTTCTGCGGAGACGGTCCCTCCCTGCAACAGAATCGAGCGGCTCTGGATCACGGTCAACACCGGGCCTTTGGCCGGAAAGAAACTGCATCCGGTCATCTGAATATTCTCGGCATCGGCCAGAAAAACCCCGGCGTCGGCCATGAGGGAAACAGAATCGAGAACGATGTTCTTCACAGGCATTTCGGGAAGTCCGTTGATCACCATGGCCCGCTTTGCACCGTCGCAGACCACATTCCTGATCGAGAGATCCCGGAATTGCGGAGTCCGGTCGGTCACCGCCCGTGCGGCTCTGTTCGTCAGGTCTTTCGTCGCCTCCACGTCAGGCGCTCCCCCGGCATAGTACATGTCAAATAAGATGGCATCGGTCGCGATGTCTCGCATACGGATACCGTCGATGTACACTTTCTCTACGAGCCCGCCGCGATCCCGCGCCGACTTGAAGCGCAGGCCTACATCGGTCCCCACGAAAACGCAGTTACGCACCGCCACGTTGCGGACACCGCCGAAGCTTTCACTGCCGATAACGAAGCCGCCGTGCGCATGGTAGACGACACAGTCTCTGATGATAATGTGCTCACATGCAGGACCAGGAGACTGGCTCGTGGCGAGGTTGCCGGGCTTGAGACAGAGCCCGTCATCCCCCACATCCACCGTTGCGTTCTCCACGAGCACTCTCCGGCAAGAGCTCAGATCGATGCCGTCGGCATTCTGCGCATACCACGGGGCAAATACCTTCACGTTTCGGATGGTCAGGTCTTCGCACTGAATCGGGTGGATATGAAACCGGGGCGAATTCTGAAAAGTCGGACCATCAATCAACAGCCCGTTGCATTGCACAGGATAGAAGAGGTCCGGGCGGAGGAACTCGCGGGCTTTCGCGTAGTCTTGCGCCGTGAGAGGCTTTCCGGAGGATTCGATCTTCTTGAGATACGCCTCGCCATCCATTGCTTCCTTTGATGGCCACCACTGCTTTCCATCGGCCGTCACCGCTCCGCCTGAGGCGGTGAGCTCTTTCCACTGGCGTGCCGTGAGCTTCTCCTTCTTCACATAGCGCCACACATCACCGGCGCCATCGATAATGCCTTCCCCGGTGATGGCGATGTTGGTTGCCCGGTAGGCCGAGAGAGGCGGAGTGACGATATACCTCTTGGAGGTGCCGGCAAACCCGTCTATCAGAGGGAAATCCTCAATGTTGCTGCTGAATTGAAGCACCGCGCCCCGCTGGAGATGCAAGTTCACGTTGGATGCAAGCCGGATGGGCCCGGTGAGCCAGGTTCCGGGAGGAACCACCACCGTCCCCCCGCCGGATTCGGAGCATGCCGCGATCGCAGCGGCAAACGCTCTCGTATTCTTGGTCCGGCCATCCGGAACGGCCCCGTACTCCACCACTTCGAACCGGTGAGGAGGGAACCGAGGAACCTGGATTGCCGGCATCTCGAACGGCAGCGCCGCCCGTGACCGAGCGAACAACCACCGGAAGAGGTTCTTTGCTGCCAGCGCGTTTCCATAGTCTGCCGGCAAGCGGCGCCGGTCCATGTACTCGTTGTACACCCAGGGATCGCCAACCGCAAAGACAAAGCCCTTACCGACTTCGGCAGAAGCCATCACCACATCTTCCCCGGAACCGAGCAGAGCTTCGGCCGGGGAATCGAGCCGGAGCGTGCTGATCTCTTTCAGGAAGATCTTTCCCACGCCTGTGAACAATGGATGCGATGGCAGCTTTTCGAATGCCCCGGTTGCGTAGTCGCGTCCCTGGACTCGGTTCTGGCTGACCTCGTTGAAGCGAATCCCGAATCGTCCCGCCAGTTTGTTGAAGTGTTCAAATTCCGAATTGCCTTTGTCGTTCCCCAGCAGAACGAGAATTCCGCCTGCCTTCACCCATTGCTCTATGGCATCAGCTTCGGCCGGCTGGATGTAATGCGGGACGGGAGTCTCCTTCGGCGTATCTGGGTCCACGATGATGTAGATGTCTGCGCGGCGGAGCGACTGCGGTGTCGGGGCCTGACAGAGCGTGTCCGTTGAGCCTCCGGCATCCAGGATGATCCGCTCCAGCTGCGAGAAGCCGGAGTTCGTAGTATCGTCCCAGACGTAGTGGTACCGACTCGCGACACCTGTGGAGTCCTTCCTCCACTCATTGTTGTAGTAGCAGTCGAGAAATACGTGCTGTGACAATGCCATGGATGCCAATCCCATGAGGCCAATGACTCCAAGGGTTCGGTGCAACGACACAGCCGTTTTCACCACGGGCGATCTTCTCATCGGCAAATTCCCTTATCTCAGGATGACCATCGTTCGCGACTCCACGAATGACCCGGCGGTCAGACGATAGATGTACACACCGCTGGCCAGGCCAGTCGCATCGAAGCTGTCCTGATAGCTCCCTGCAGCTCGCCTCTCATTGACCAGCACCGCCACCTGCCGCCCAAGCACGTCATACACCACCAGCCTTACCTCACTGGCTACCCGCAACCAGCTACTCACGACGGTCTTGGGATTGAACGGGTTCGGGAAATTCTGAAACAACAGAAATCCGGCTGCAACCGACGCACTCTCCCGAACGGCGCTTGGCTCCTCCGTTTCATACGCTCCCAGATCGGGTGCTGCCCCGTTGTAGGCGATCCCGACGTTCGTCCCTGCATCGATCAAGTCGCTTCCTGGTGCCAATCGCATGAAGGGGATATCCGGAAGCCTCCCATCGGGCTTGCGCGGGCCGCGGGCACCATTCGTATCAATCGATATGAAATCCACTGTCGATACCGAAAATGGGTTCATCCAGCTGTTGGTCGCCTGCTCGGCAGAAGCTGCAAGCGATCCATATGCTCCGAGCGCGACGCAGTTCATCACGGTGACCGTCTGCCCGCTGTCGAGCGGCTGGTTGATGCTGTAGTTAGTGCCGTTCCGGTATGCCGTGCAATTCAGCAGCGTCATCGACCCTTTATTGTTGTTCTGGTCATACCCCTTGACCCTGTTGTCGAAGGCCAGGCAATTGCGGAGGACCATGGTGTGCGCGAGGTCCTTGTTGTCGCTTCCTCCCATCTTAAAGCCGTTGCCATCCCCATCCGGCAGGCTCGGACTGCCATTGCTGAGATATCCGTTGCAGAAACTCCAGCAATGTTCAAGTGTCGTTGCAACGCCATCCGCGCCGCGCAGGTATCCATCCCAACCATCGTCGCAATTCTGCCAGGACCTGCATCCGTAGAACGAGTTGCCGGATCCGACGGAAAGCTTTGGCGCGAAGCCGTCCGCATTTTCGCTTGTGGGGTCGGCGTTGTCAAAAGAATCGCAGTTGATGATCCGGTTGTTCGAGGCACCATTGTACAACTGGAGGCCCGTGTCCCGGTTGCCGCAGAAGGAGCAGAATTCGACGATGTTGTTCGAGCCAGTAATGACCATTCCATTGTCTCCGGCCCTCGCGATATCCACTCCCCTGATGTACCAGTAGCTCCCGGTCAGGTTGATCCCTCTCAGGCCCAGTGCCATCGTCGAGCACTCCAGGTGCGCCCGTTCACCCGGGTACGCGAGCAGGTAACACATGTTGCCGCTGGCGCCGCTGCGCGAGAGGTTGATCGTGGTTGACACCGCAAACGTATCTCCACGGAGATAAATAGTATCACCGGGAGCAACCAGGCCCACCGCCTTCGAGATCGACTTGAACGGGCTCTCGAACGTACCTGCATTCGAGTCGTCGCCTGACGTGGAAACGTAGTATGGTCGGGCGGAGGCACCCGCTGCAAAGAGCAGGCACGCCGCCAGGCAAGCCCAGGGGTTCATGAGAACTTCCCCAATGGAACAGATCACATCCGGGCGCGGCCGGCATTCGAACGATTGTCGTCGCTTCACTCCGCTACTGCCCTGTCCCTTTCCCCCTACCCGTTGCCGTAATGACGTTCTTCCCCGTGCATGTTTCACGCACGATGAGGTCTGCAGGGAGGATCAGGTGCTGTTCCTGCGTCGATTCCGGGTGGGCCAGAATGTTGAGCATGACTTCCACCCCTTTCGTGCCCAGTTCGTAACTGGGCTGCCGCACACAGCTGAGCGCGGGCGAGATCACTCTGGACACGTCGCTGTCGCCAAAGCAGATCACGTCGACATCCTGCGGGATCTTCAGTCCCAATTCCTTCGCCGCCTCGTACACTCCGAGAGCGACCGGGTAGGTCATCGCGAAGATGAGCTCGGGCAGTTGCCGTTCACCGTGCAGCTTGAGAACCGCGTCATAACCCGTCTCTTTGCTGAAACCTCCGCTGATGACCCATCGCTTTTCCACCGGCAGGCCGTGCGCTTTCATGGCCGCCTCAAAGCCGGCCGTCCGCTCCTTGCCGATATTAATGCGCGTGTCTCCGCCAATGCAGGCGATCTTCCGGTAGCCAATACTGATCGCGTGTTCAATTGCCCTGAACGCCCCCGCTTTGTCGTCGACGAAGACGCTGCTGAAACCTTCAGGAGGAGGAGAGGGGCGCCGGTCCACAAAGAGCAACGGGACCCCGAGTTTCCGGATCCAGTGGAAGATCTCCAGATCCCTGGTCCCCTGAGAAACGGAGATGATGATGCCATCCACCCGCATGGAGACAAGAGTCTGCAGGTGCTTGCGTTCTCGCTCCGGGTTTTCCTGGGAGACGGTGAGAATGGTCTCGTAGTTGTTGCTGAATGCCGCATTGTAGATACCCTCGATCACCGAGCCGAAAAAGAAGTGGGCGATTTTCGGAACGACCAGGCCGATCATGTTCGAACGTCGGGCCGAGAGGCTCCTGGCGATGATGTTGGGCCGGTAGCCGATCTCCTCCGCCACTTTCCGGACCATGCGGGCCGTCTTATCGGAAATATCGGGATGCCCGCGAAGCGCCTTTGAAACCGTGACGCGGGACACCTTGACCCGTTGCGCGATGTCGTCAAGAGTTGCCAGCGTATTGATCCTCCGGGTATTCTTCATTTCAGCCTTCACTTTCCTGTCTGGATAGTACCTCGTTCGATTTCGATGGCGGCAAGTATCAAGGGGCCGATCCCTTTCATATCGTTGACCACGCGTGGTACACTGACGTAATAGGCATACGTCCCGTCCCTGTAGGGATTCCCGCCGAGGCCGGCGCCTCTGCAGGTTTCTTTCAGGTCCACATGCCCCGACGGCTCCACCGAAATGCATTGCTGCCTGATACCCTGCATGGCCCGTTGCGCGGCGTCTAAGAAACGCGTTTCAAGATAGTTCTTATTTGCCCCTTTTGCGAATCCATAGGCAAACATCGCCGAGGCGGAGGATTCGAGGTAATTGCCGGAACGGCCTGCCTGGTCAACGACCTGGTACCACATCCCGCTCGCACTGTCCTGGAATGCCAGCAATGCCCCGCACAGTTCTTGCAGCGTCCGGATCAACTCACCACGGCGCGGATGCTCCGGCGGGAAATAGTCA
>JAGDMJ010000039.1 GCA_017860555.1 Bacteroidota bacterium | reverse complement strand
GCTCAAGCCGACCGCCCCGAGGATGATGAGCACCGTCTGAAATATGTCGGTCCAGACCACTCCGAAAAAGCCGCCGAAGGTCACGTAGATGCCGACGACGACGAAGAGAATGGAGGTCGATGCCCAGCGCGGGAGAGGCACGAATTCCTCGGCAAACTTGCCGGTCCCAACCGCCACATACATCAACGTCAGGATCATGGACAAGAGAACGAAGCCTGCCACGGCAAGGCGGAGGGCATCGGTGTCCTTGTTGTCGCCGAATCGTGTCACCATCCATTCCGCCGGAGTCATGACACCGGATCGCCTGATGTATTTCGCCTGATAGGACATATAGATCGCCATCATGAAGAAGCCCCAGGCGATATGCAGCACCCACATGGATTTGATGCCGAGATAGTACATCAATCCTACGATGAGCATGGTCCCACCGATATCTGTATAACTTGAGCATCCGGAAAGTCCGATCATCCACCAGGACGTCTGCCGCTCTGCAAGGTAGTAGGCATCGAGCCTTCGCATGGCGCGCTTTCGGAAGTAGACGCCAATCTGGATGGTGGCGAGGAGGTATACGATGACGATCGCGATGTCAATGGGATGAAGTGCCATGAGTCTTAGCCGGAAGAGAATGGGAAGAGGGCGAGAACGGTAGTTGCCGCAACCAACAGTGGTTGAAATATACGCGAAAGATCAGAGAAAGGAAACAGGCAACCCGGACGTCAAGGGAGTGGACGATGCGCCGAAGACCAACGCTTGCCCCGTCATGTCTTCAAATACCCGGGAGTCCTACCTCCCGCTGCCCCACTCAAGGAGAGCACGTCGCTGGGCGTGGAGGTTATCTGCCGGAGTCCCTTCCGGAATCTCACATCCTGCGGCACTGAAGCAGCGATCTCCGCCGGATCGCAGGCAGCCCAGAATGCGTTCGCGGACAGTTTCAGGGGGTGATTGCAGCATGATCGCAACCGGGTCGACATTCCCGCAGAGCGCGACTCTTGAGCCGTTCGTCGAGCAGGCTGCCTTCCAATCAACCATCCAATCCAGATCCACGATATCCGCCCCGCTTGCGATCATCTCCGGCAGGATGTGCGTGGTGTTGCCACAAATATGCAGCCGGGCGAGCGCTCCCCCTGCATGCACCGCATCGAAAATCCGCTGCTCATAAGGAAGTCCGAACTCCGCGTACATCTCACGGGAGATCTGTGACGCGATCGCATCCCCAAGGCCGACGATGCAAGCCCCGGCATCCACCTGAGCCCGGGCAAATGCGATCTCGACTTCGACGCACCTTTCAAGTAGATCGCGCAACCACCCTGGCTGTTCAATCAAGTCAAGCAGGAGCGTACCCGGCCCCCTGAGGTCGGCAGCCTGGGCAAGTGCGCCTTCCACCCACCCCATGACAGGGATTTCCTTTCCCACATTCTCCCGCATCCGGCGAATCGCGCGGAGACGGTCCAGCATGCGCGGGCCCGTGTTTGGGTCGGGTCGTGTCAGCGTGTCCATTCTCCGGATGTCTTCCAGGAGCGGTTGACGGCACAGGGGGAGCCCATCCGGAGGAAAATCGATCTCTGCTCCGAAATCGCTCGTCTCCCGATAAGGATCGGAGATCGCTTGGACGACATCCACGCCGAAGTGATCCACCATGGCGAGGTTGGCGTCTACCAGCACGCGGTGGTCCAGGTAGTAGTTTCTGAGCGGTTGGCCGATGTGGTGAGCCGCGAAGGTCATGAAGATATCGAAGTTCGGGGGGCGGTCCACCGGTTCAGCCTTCAGACGTTTTGCTACGCGGTCGAGAGAATTCACGTTGCCCCAGGGAAATGGCACTGGAAGATGGTAGTGAACCGCCCGGAGAACATCAACAGAGTCATGTGCAATGGAAACTTACGTGAGGAAGCGGGCAAGCCGGGCTTTAGCCACGCTGAGAACGCGTGTGGGAAGGATAATATTAGCCACATGGGGAGAGTAAGACAGTCCAAACCTTCAAGACTGGCCAAAAACGGGTCACTTTCCGCGTTGATCACTGGGCATGACAGTTGCAATAGCGAGGCCACCTGCTTCAAATTCAAAAAGCATGATTTGCCTTACCCAGGAGACTTCCGCATGGAATTTCGGCATCGCGTCGTGATCTCAGCAATTCTCACAGGCTTGTTCCTCGTCGCAGGGTGCAAGAAGGATAACGGTCCAACCGCGCCATTGACCAACGGAGAAAACCTCGACATCCCGGCGGATCCCGGTGGGAGGGCTCCTGCCACTACCATCAATAATGTGACCCCGGCGGCCTCCTTCGACAGGACCGCAAAGAATCCCTACCGAGTACGGATCAATCTTCTCGGCATTGTGGATCCCAAGACCGGAAATCCGGTCCACTTTCAGCTCTCACAAGCTGGAACGGCGGACCTCCGCCCAAACTTGTATGTCACGGAAGATGGCGCTCTTCAGGGAATCAAGGTGACTTCGGTGGGTGGCGGAACCACCCTCGCCGCTGACATCGTCTTCGTCGTCGATAATTCTGGCAGCATGGGTGAGGAAGCTGACTCAATCGCCAACAAGATCATCGCGTTCTCCAGATATCTTGCAGCAAGCGGAGTGAACGCCCGGGTTGGCTGCGTCGGGTATCAGTACGGCGAAGTCAGCGGAGCACGAAATCTGACTGACGCTGCCTCACTCCGGACTTACTTACGACGCCCCTATTGCTCCGGAACATCGCGTACCCGTGGAACGGGAGGCCCTGACTCCGCCTCGCTGGCGCAGGCCCTTTCCTCATTTCCCCAACTCTCTGACGAAAACGGCATCCTCGCCATAGCGTTTGCCGATTCATTCTTCTCCTGGAGAGCCGGCGCCCAACGCGTTTACATAAACTTCACTGATGAGGCAATTCAGACTGGATCGCAATCTGAATGGAGTGTGGACGGATTGAGAGACCGCTGGAAGACCTCGAAAGGCTCGATCCACACGGTCTTCAGCATCGATGACAAGCATTGGAACGGGGCCGGCCCGGATACATCCACAGACGCGTACAACTATGCCACATGGCAGCCTGGAATCTGGGAAAGACCCTGGAGTCTCTCGCACTTCAGCGGCGGAACGGTGAAGGTCATCCACGGTGACGGACATGACCTTGAGCTGACATCGCTGCCGGTGACCGGCGCCCTCGCATCGAGCTACCTGGTTGAGTTCGTTACATCGAACCCAAGTATACCGCACGCCGTCACCATTGCGGTCAAGACAGAGACGGCAGACGGTAAGCAGGTCTTCTCAGGAATCAGATACTAGCATCGTCGATCAATATCCGGGCCGGTGCGCGCGGACCGTACCGGCCCGGGAGGCAATGCGGCATCACCTCCCTGCCTGCACATCCGGGCGGCAGAAGCATGAAGCACGTATCACGATATCAGATCGCGCCCATGCTTGTTTGAACAGGGCATCGGTTGCCGCAGCCTCTTCATGATCACCTTTGCGGTGGAGACACTCTGAAAGGCCCTTCAAGGCCCAACCATTGTTCGGATGAATGCGAAGATCTTCGCGGTAGACCGCTTCAGCCTCCTCGATCCGGCCGTCATCGAGAAGCAGAGCGCCGAGCGAATGGCGAACGGGCATCATCCATCCCCACGGTTCATCGTACCGGAGGGAGTCGTCCCGCCGGACGGCAGTACGCAACAACTCAAATGCACGGCCGCGCTCTCCCTTCTTGTATTCCAATTCCCCCTCCGCCATTGGAAGACCCACCTGCAACACCGTGCGAACGCTGTTGTTGCCGATGAGGCGGCTGTCAGGGACCGCGTCATACGCCAATCTCAGCGCAGCGAGCTCCGCTGTCGCCTCCTCAATCCGGCCAAGCGTGGCAAGGGCGACTGTGCGACCGTAGTTCCAGAACGCATTGGCTGCAAGGAGATCCGGGTGAGGTTTTGGCTCCGCCAGGAGCGAGTCCCAGATCCCAAAACGCACCATGACGTGTATCGGCGCCGCGAGGGTGGCATCAAGGAAGTCGGGCAGCAGGAGTATGGTCTCCAACGGGATCAGTTGCGCCATGTCACGTGCGGCTTGGAGCGCCAGTGCGCGACGGCCATCGAACATTGCTGCATAGGCTAGAAAATGGAAGTTGTGAGAACGGTAAAACGCGTAAAACCCTTCCTGAGAAAGCCAGGTGGAGTCCACGGCGATCGCACGCTGGTTCGAACGGATAGCGTCATCGTAGCGGCCCACACGGATGTCGATGTGTGAGGGCATATGAACGAGGTGGCCCGCGCCAGGAATCCTGTCACGCAGCCGATCCGCTGCCGCCACGGCGCGCTCGGGAAACGGAGACGCCTCCATCGTGTGTATGTAGAAGTGGGTAGCAGCCGGATGATCAGGTATCATGGCAAGGACCTTTTCCAGCGTCTCGACGATTTCCGGCGTGCCTGGTTGCGGCTCACCACGGGATGTCCAGAGATCCCATGGCCTGACGTTCATCATGGCATCGGCAAAGAGTGCGCCCACATCTGCATCATCCTGATGTCTTCTCCAGACATGACGCATTGAGTCGGCATACGCAACATCAAGAGCCTTCCGATCCTCCGGCCGTGGCCAGGCGTACCTGGCTGAAAGAGCGCGAATGAGATCTTGCTCGACCGGCGAGGCATTGGATGCGAGTTGCATGGCGTGCCGTATTGCGTCCCATGCTGCCAGTGCAGCCGCACTGTCCATGGCCGTGTTGTTGATGTTGGGCCCGGCCGAAATAGCCCGTCCCCACCAGGCCATGGCGCAGGTTGAGTCAAGTGAGGCTGCCTCCGCAAAAGAAGCAATCGCGGCATCATGGTTGAATCCATAATACAAGGCGAGACCCTGGTTGAAGTACTTTTGCGCCTCGTCGGACCTTGTGGTGATCTCGCGGTGATAACCTGCCAGGTCCTCACGAAGCGGATACCGCTTTTCGCCTCCCTCGGCTCCAATGCCGACGAAGATCAACGGAAGCATAACTACGACAAATAAACCCTTTCGCACGGGGGGTCCTCCGACGAGTGTGCAAATGCAGTTTTCTCTGGTTATGCCTCTTGAAAACGATACTTTTGGAAATAGGTTCCATGGACGGGCCAGTGCAAGGTCTGGGCCGGGGCAGGTCCCGGTCAAAGCCCGGTCAGCCGATCTAATGAGGTGTGCCCAGGAAGCCCCGGGCGAATCCCAGATAGGCTCGGAGTGAACCCCGGTGTGACTTCAGGGGATTCCCGTTGAAGTCCCAGGGGATCGCATGATGTATAGAGTTAACTAGACCGGAAGAATTGAAAAAGGACCAGAATTTACGATATTGCACGGGGAGGGCACCGTAGAGCCTGATCCGCTGTTGTATTGGAAGAGAATGCCACGAAGGAGGGATGTGCTATGAAAGAAAGATTCGTTGTTGTTGCCGTTGTCCTCTCCTGCCTGCTTGGCCTATCCGGGTGCATGAGCGGAAGTGACACATACAATGATCAGACACAAGGAGCCGAACCAGACACACTTGCCCTGTCGAAACAAGATATCATCGACATGTCCCGGGCACGATTGAGCGACGATGTCATCATAAAAATGATCCGCACCACCGATTCGTATTTCCGGCTTCGGTCACGCGATGTCGTGGCGCTTGCAGACTCCGGCGTCAGCGACAAAGTGATCGAAGCAATGATCAACACCTCGCAAGCGACTGAACGGCGGGGAGTTAGATACTATCATCCCCCCTACTGGTGGGGCCCGTATCCCTACTACTATCCGTGGAGCTTCGGCGTCTCAGTGGGCTACTATGCACCGCTGTACGGACGGTCGTATTACACCCCATACCCCTACTACCGCGGCGGATACTACTACGGGGGCGGACACCTCTCCGGCGGCGGCGCGGGCTCAGGCGGTTCGCGGACGTCCGGCCAGCGCCGGTAAGGCCTACTTGCTCAATAACAACCTCGTGGTGAACGTCCCCCGCGGCGTCGTGAGGGTGAAGAAGTAGACGCCGCTCGACACCGCACGACCAAAGTCATTTGTTCCGTCCCAGGTGTACGTATGTATGGTGGAACTTGACAACACGCCGGAGTCAAACGTCCGGACGACTTGTCCCAGCACATTGTACATCGCGACCCGGGCCTGGTCGGCCCTCACTCCCTTTTGAAGCCGAACGCTGATCTTCGTCCAGGAGTTGAAGGGATTCGGATAAATCTGCACCAGCGAATCGCTCGGCAGTTGATCGTCCTCCGATTTCACCGCCATGATGTACCGATTCTCGCTAGAAGATGCAACGGAATCCCAGGCCAACCATTGTTTTTGACATCCGGTTAGTATAGATTTTCGTATAGAGAAGATATCCGGCGGCGAGTTCGCCGCGCGAGGTGTCCCTCCTGTTCCGGCGAACGTTGCCGAGGAGTACGGGCCTGCACACAGTTCCGCGGCGCCTCCGTAGTCCTTTCCGGGTGGTGGTAACTCCGGGAGTCCGCCACGGGGCCGGGCAGCTTGTCGCACCGGACGGTTGAATTCCGTCGTCTTCTTTGAGTATCTCGTCCCGCAAATACATCGGTTGGCCGTTAGGCGATTGCTCTGCCTTTTCAATGTGAGTAGATTCCCCCGATATGTCTCAACTATTTTCTGGAGCACATCATGAATCGACGCCTGGCTTTTCTCCTGTCGCACACTGCACTCCTCCTGCTCTGTTCTCCTCTATCGTGGCCGCAAGCCCAATTGCCTTCCCCGCAACCCAGTCAGGAAGCATCTGTCTCCCAAACCATCGGGATCTCACGAGTCGACGTCAGTTACCACCGCCCCGGAGTGAAAGGGCGTCCGGTCTGGGGATCGCTCATACCGTACGGTGAAGTCTGGCGGGCAGGCGCAAATGAGAACAGCGCGGTGTACTTTTCGACACCGGTGACCATAGGAGGGCGCGTGCTTCCAGCCGGAACGTACGGGCTCCATATGATCCCGACAAAAGACGAGTGGACCGTTATCTTCAGCAAGAACGCCACGTCGTGGGGGAGTTATTTCTACAAGGAATCGGAAGACGCCCTGAGAATGCGTGTGCGGCCTCAGCCTGCGGAATTCCAGGAGTGGCTGCAGTATTCGTTCGCTGACCTTACCGACTCGACTGGCGTTCTTCTTCTCGCGTGGGAGAAACTGCGGATTCCCATCCCGCTGAAGTTCGATACGCATGCCCTGGTCGTTGCCAACGCACGCGACAACTACCTTCGCGGTCCCGCCGGGTTCACCTGGCAAGGGTTCAACCAGGCCGCTCTCTATTGCGCGCGAAACGACGTCGAACTCGGTCAGGCGGTGGCGTGGGTGGAACAATCCATCAACCTGAATGAGAACTTCAACAACCTTTGGACAAAGGCGACGCTCCTTGAGAAGACGGGAAAGTCCGTAGAGGCCCCCGCCCTGCGTGAACGAGCCATGAAACTTGCCACGGAGGGAGATATCAATAATCTGGGATACACGTATCTGAATTCCAACAGGATCAATGAAGCAATCGAGCTTTTCGAGAGGAACGTCAAGGCGCACCCTGATTCCTGGAATGTCTACGACAGCCTTGCGGAGGGTCTAGAGAAACGCGGCGACAAGAATGGGGCGATCATCAATTACGAGAATGCGCTTAAGCGCGTGACAGATGAGGGGAACAAAGCGCGGATTCAGAAGACGATCGCAAACCTGAAGGGCAAGTGAACCCGATCCTTTCTCCGGGATCGAGGATTCCCCGATGGGGGTTGGAATTCGCCGACCCTCGCCGGGGAAATGGCTTCAGGTGATCGGCCTAGCCTTTCTCCCTCTCCAGGACATTCGCGATCGTACGAAGCAGTGTCTCGCCGGTATAAGGCTTGGGCAGGAAGGCTTCGACGGGCACCGAGATGCCGTTGACTTTCCCTCCAACTTCCAGTCCCGTGGCCGCGATCACTTTGACCCGCGGATTGATCTTGCGAAGGGCACGTATCGTTGCCGCCCCGTCAAGATAGGGCATCATCATGTCGGTCAGCACGACTCTGATCTCGTCTTTCATCTGGGAATAGAGCACGAGTGCCTCGGTGCCATCCTGCGCGGTGACGACGCGATAGCCGGACGACTCAAGCGAGGCCTTCGTGACTTCGAGGATGGACACTTCATCGTCGACGACCAGAAGAAGCTCGCCGTGACCGTGCGGGATCTCCCCGGTCTCGGGCTTCTGGACCTTCTGCCGTGCACGGTGGCTGGCGGGAAGGTAGACGCGGAACGAGGAACCCCTCCCCATTTCGCTGTAAACATTGATGAACCCGCCATGACTCTTCACAATTGCACGGACCGTGGACAGCCCGATGCCCGTGCCTTTCCCTATTCCCTTGGTGGTATAGAATGGTTCGAAAATCCTGGGCAACACGTTCGGCAGTATACCGCTCCCGGTATCCGTCACCGTGACAATGACGAACGGACCCGTCTGCGCCTCAAGATTGGCCCGGACATAATGTTCATCCAATGTGACATTCTGGGCTGTGATATGGAGCAGCCCGCCGTCTGGCATTGCATCCCGGGCGTTGACACAGAGATTCATCAACACCTGGTGCAGCTGGGTGGGGTCTCCGGACACTGTCCAGAGGTCCTTCGGGAGGTCGGAGGTGATCTTCAGCATCTTCGGGAATGTCTCGAGCAGGATCTTTACAATGTCCTTTATGAGATGCGCCGGCTGGAGTACGATATGCTCTCCCTCGACCCCGCGTGCGAACATGAGCACCTGCCGCACGAGGTCCGCTCCCCTGTTGGCGCTCGATTCCAGCGCATTCAGCACCCGTCGTGACTCTTCATCGTTGCTTCGCTCGCGCAGGTAGTCGATGGAAAGGAGGATCGGGCCAAGTATGTTGTTCAGGTCATGGGCGATGCCCCCGGCGAGCGTTCCGATGCTCTCCATCCGCTGGGCGCGCAGAAACTGAGCCTCGAGCTTCTTCTTCTCGGTGATATCCGTATTGATCGCAAGGACTGAGATAGGCTCGCCTGCTTCGCCCCGGGCAATTGCCCAGCGGCACTCCATAACGATGGAGCGTCCATCCTTCGTGCGCTGATTCAGCTCGCCATGCCACTGGCCGTCCTGGAGCAGAGTCTGCAGGGCCCGATTGAACTGATGGCTGGCGCTATAAATGAGATCCAGTATGTCCCTGCCCACCGCCTCCTCGCTGGTCCATCCGTAGATACTCTCCGCCCCCTTGTTCCAGTAGAGCAACCGGCGTGCCATGTCGTAGATCAAGATCGCATCGGTCGCCACATCAAGGAGCGCCGACTGGCTCCTGATCTTCTCCTCCGCCGAACGCCGCTCTGTCAGATCCTCTTTGAGAGAAACGAAATGCGTAATCTTTCCCTCGGTGTCACGAACGGGCGCGATCGTCTCGAGTTCCCAGACAATCTCACCGTTTTTCTTCTTGTTCTGGAGCGCTCCCCGCCAGACCTGACCGGACGCAATCGTCTTCCAGAGGTTCCCATAGAATTCCTCGCTCTGTTTGCCTGAGCGCATCACGCGAGGGTTCTTGCCTATGAGTTCCTCGCGGGTGAACCCGCTGACCTCCGTCAGTTTTGGGTTGATATATTCGATCGCCCCATGGGCATCAGTGATCATCACAGAGACAGGGCTCTGCTCCACCACCTGCGAGAGTGTTCGCAGCTTGTTCTGGTCCTCCCGGAGACCGCTTACATCGTGCACGACCGCATACACAAGACGCTCAACAGGCGGAGCAATAGCATCCCAGGAGAGCCAACGGTAGCTGCCATCCTTGCCATGCATCCGACACTCAAATGACACGACCGGCACGCCTTCCCGAATCTTGCCAAGGTGCTGGAGCACGCGGTTGAGGTCGTCCGGGTGAATATATTCATTCAGGGGCCGTTGCCGGAGCTCATCCGCGCTGTAGCCGAGCAGCTGAGTGAACGCGAGATTTGCCTGCGCAAAACGGCCGTCGAGGGTGATCACACAGAGCATCTCCGGGGAGGCGGCAGAAAAAAAACTGATGTCGCCGCTGATGCGGCCGGGTGAAGCATCATTGGCTCTGTTGCGGGAAAAAAGGAGAACGCTTACCTTTTGCCGTGCGGCGGGATCGGCTTGGAGCGTCTGGCGGAGGATGGCGGCATTGCCACCGGCGAGATCGGCGTCGAGAAGAATGAGGTCGGGTCGTTCGTGTCTGGCCAACCGAAGACACTCGTGATCCGAGGATGCTTCGAGGACGCGACGCCCCTTCACGGCGAGGAACTCCTTGAGGAGGTCACGGGTAGCGGCGTCAGCGCTTGCGATAAGAACACCCCACTCACCCTGCATAGCTCCCACACTCTCTTCGACTCATTCCGGCTTCACATTCAATGTATAATAAAACGAGTGAGAACTACAATTGCAAGTTCTGTTGAAATTCTCATCACGTTTCCTTAACGTGATGCATCGAACGGACTGACAATTGGAGTTGACGATGGCGCGCCGTTTCGCTTTGTGGATGCTCCTTCTCCTGGCTTCCATCCTGCTTCTCTTGTCGCTTATACTGGCGTATTTCTCCTGCAAAGACTACGACCAGGAGTTTACAGACAAGAAAGGGAAACTGGCCGCTGTCTCTTTGGAACCGGCCGGCAAGAGCGGCGAGGCGGAAAAGTACTGGTTACGGCTGCAAGGAGATGGCGGGCTCTTGGCGGAATGCGGTCTGCTGGTTCCCCCGGACCGCGCAAACCGCTATCCTGCCTTCGTCGTCCTCGGAGGAAAAGCTACAGGAAAATATGCCGTCGACTATGCGCTCGGCGTGAAGGACGTCATCATCATTGCCCCGGACTATCCGTACGAACCCCGCGAATCATACGCAGTCGTTGACGTCCTGACGGATCTTCCGAAAATCCGCACTGCGTTGTTCGATATGGTGCCATCCGTGGAATTGGCCCTCGATTACCTCTGGACGCGGAAGGATGTAGACACGGGGAGAGTCGTACTGCTGGGATACAGTTTCGGGGCTCCGTACGTCCCGGCACTTGCGAGTCGTGATCGCCGTTTTGCAGTCGCCGCGATGGTCTACGGAGCGGGCGACCTCCAATCCTGGATCCGGCATAACGTGCGCCGTTACGAAGGGCCGCTCTTCAGTGATTTCGTCGGCTTTTTGTCAGGGGTCCTGCTCCGCCCGCTGGAACCTCTTCGTCATATTCATAACATATCTCCAACGCCGTTCATCATGATCAATGGAGAACAGGACGAGCAGGTTCCCCGGAGGAACGTCGAGATGCTGTTCGACGCCGCCCGGGAACCGAAAAGGATCGTCTGGCTTTCCTCCCGTCATGTCAATCCCCGGGACACATCATTGACCAGGACGATTATCCGGACCTTGGGCCACGAATTGATTGAACTGGGCGTTCTCCCCGGCATGAACACAGACGCTAGGACCTCAGACCTCCGCCGGTAGGACCGGGCTTTTCTCTTCGGTCTGCCCCATCGCATCCGCGACGTTCGACACCGTCTTTCCTTCCTTCGAGACGTACGAGTAAATTGCGGGCACCACATACAAGGTCAGGCCAGTCGCAAGCACGAGTCCACCGACCACTGCGATTCCCATGGACACCCGGCTCTCCGATCCGGCCCCGAGCGCAAGGGCGATCGGGAGCGTGCCGAGGATCGTCGCCAGGGCAGTCATCAGAATGGGACGAAGCCGGGAGACGGCCGCATCCTCGATCGCATCCATCACCGAGAGCCCGGCAGCCTTCCGCTGGTTTGCGAATTCCACAATCAAGATCCCGTTCTTGGTCACCAGTCCAATGAGCATGATGAGGCCGATCTGGCTGAAGATGTTGAGCGTCTGGTTGAAGTACCCGAGGGAGAGCAATGCGCCTGCCACGGCCAGCGGCACGGTGAACATGATGATGAACGGATCCCGGAAGCTCTCGAACTGCGCCGCGAGCACCAGATAGATCAGGATGAGCGCAAGCACAAACGCAAAGGCGAGACTGGAAGAACTTTCTTCATAGTCCTTCGAAGCCCCGTCCAGGGACGTGGTGAATGATTCGTCGAGCACCCGCCGGGAGATCTCCCGCATGGCCTCAATGCCGTCCCCGAGGGTGTATCCCTTCGCAAGCCCTGCAGAGATCGTGGCGGAGATCTGCCTGTTGAACCTGTAGAGCGCCGGAGGGCTGCTTTGTTCCTTCAGGGTCACCAGATTGTCCATCTGGATCAATTGGTCACGGCTGTTGCGGACGTAGAGCGATTTCAGATCACGCGGCTTGTCCCGGTTATCCCTGGTCATCTGGCCGATCACCTGATACTGCTTGCCGTCCATCACGAAATAATCGAGCCGCTGTCCGCTGTACGCAAGCTGCAGGGTCTGGGCGATGTCCAGCGCGGTCACGCCGAGGGAGAGCGCGCGCTCCCGATCGATCTCAACGCGGAGCTCCGGTTTGTTGAATTTCAGGTTCACATCCACATATTGGAATGCCGGGTGTTTCTCCGCATCGTGGAGAAATCGCGGCACCGCCTCTCGGAGCTTCTCAAAATTGGGCGCAAGGAGCACGAACTGCACCGGGAACGAACTTCCCCGGGATCCGATGGATTGATCCTGGATCACGAATGTGCGCGCCGCCGTAAGCTGCCTCGTAAAGGTGGAAAGCTGATCAGCAATCTCCTGCTGTGTGCGGTCACGTTGGTCCGCATCCTTGAGTATCAGATTGATGCGTCCAAAATTCGCGCCCCCTCCCCCAAAGCCGGGAGAGGTGAGGGTAATGATGGCCTCGCTTTCGGGCACGGCCCGCTGCACAGTCGACGTCAGGCTGTCCATGTAGACATCCATGTACTCAAACGTGACTCCCTCCTGGGCCGTCACGTTCAGTCTGAGCTGGCCGCGGTCCTCCAGGGGAGAGAGTTCCGACGGAATCACGATCCAGAGGGCCCCGATGATCACCAGAGCGGCTCCCATGATCGTGAACGCCCAGCGTCGTTTCGCCAGGAACGCGTGGAGTGTGGAGCGATACCACGCCACCATGGCCGCAAAGTACTTCTCCGTGGCCTTGTAGAAGCGGCTGTGCTCGTGCCTCCACTGGAGGATGCGAGTGGACATCATCGGCGTCAGGGTTAGTGACACGAACGCCGAAATCAGGACCGAGCCCGCGAGGACGATCCCGAACTCGCGGAACAGGCGGCCCGTGATCCCTTGCAGAAAGATCACCGGC